>DATBSH010000487.1:0-11332 GCA_036559885.1 Pyrinomonadaceae bacterium | reverse complement strand
TTCCTTAAATTCGGAAGAATACAAAAACCCACCAAGAGAAATTTATCAAGGTCGGGCGTCAGAGATTATGAGAAAGGATTAAGCCCTAAGCTGACCATCAGGAACTACACCAGCAACAAGGAAACAAAGAATTTCATTATTAAAGAAGCCCAAAAAATTACGCCCAATCTTAAGGCTAGGTCCGGGGTATGGTATCGATTGAACCGTTGGCGCGAAGACCAACTAACAAGAGGGATTGCTATTACGTATGCCGATCTGGTGAAACGGTATGTCGAGTTGAATCAAACAGAAGGGGCTTTCGCTAAAATACCCCACGGTAGATATATCAATTTCATAAGTGAGTTTTTAACGCATGAAAAAGGCGCCACTCGCGAGGAAGCGGTAAGTGCTTGGAAGAAACTGAAAGAGACGGACGTTCCAAAAAATTATCGCTCCTGGATTGAAAATCTTACCAAGAGAGCCTAACCAAACATTCGAGCGGACCGGCTCTCGCCAGCCGTTCAATTCTGAGTTGGGGCATCCAGAAACATGAACAGAAAACCAAAGTGCATCATTGTCACGGGCCGGCCGGGATCGGGGAAAACCACTCTTGCGAAGAAGCTTGGGGAACGCCTGTGGATGCCAGTCATAAGCCGCGATGAGATCAAAGAGGGCTATGTCAACACCTACGGCGTCAAACACGACCAACTCCCACCTGACACCAATGGTCTAGTCTCCGAGTTGTTCTTTGGAATAGTGAATCAATATCTTGCGGGTCATATCTCTGTTGTCATAGAAGCGGCGTTTCAGCACCAGGTTTGGGAGCCCAGAATGCCGAAGATCCTTGAGTTGGCGTGCGCCTGGATCGTTTTATGCTCCGCTGATCCTACAGTGGCCGCAAGACGTCATCTCCAACGAGGCTTAGAGAATCCAAACCGGGAGTTTTATCACGGCGATAAGCGTGTTGCCCATTACAGGAAAACAGGCAAAATTTCACCTTCCGATAGTTATACATCGCCGAAATTCAATATACCCACAATCCAAGTCTCGACAGATGGAGAATACATCCCTTGCATTGATGAAATTGTGAAGCAGATCCAATCATCAGATGCCCAACAAGGCGGTGCACCGGACGCACAGGCGGGCGTCGGTGACCTTTGACGTTAAGTATAAGAACAATCGCTAGTTGATTGGTGCCCCGCAGGGATTCGAACCCCGAACCAACAGATTCTGAGACGGTTTGAGGCGAACTGCTGAAGTTGGACCAAGCAAGATGTAGCAGTATTTACCGAACCCGCAGCCGTCAAAGTTCGTTACATCTTGCTACGTCAGAACACAGGATCGCGCCATTTTCACACCAACTGGGACTCAGCGGAACAATCATTGCCGTCCGTTCCGCACGTCCGCAAATTCCGTAGCCCCAAACGAACCGCAAGAAGAACGGTGTTGTTAGCAAGCGCGGGAAAAAAGATGAGGCGGTGATGCCTTTTTTTCTTTATTCAGAATGGTGGTATAAGCGTCTCGTTCCTCGCGGCTTTCACTCTCAACTCACTTTGGAGGCTCATATGGCAGACGATCCCAACAAAAAACATCAGGCACGGTTGGACTGTTTCACTTATTGAAACCTACCGAATACGACTACTTCAAGAAACAGATCAAAGAGGCTTTCGGTCAAACGAGATTTGCCACCGACGAAACTGCGGATGGAACGGAAAGAATGATAAACCCTAGGCAAAGCGAAGTGCGCCCCGCTCCAGATCAAAAACCGCTCAACATTGAATTAGGTTTCTTATTTCCCTGCGCTTGAAGTGCAACCGATCCGGTCGTATGATTCCATTAACAATCTAAGTCGAAACCCGACAGTAATATGGTTTCGCAGGAACGCTCCCTGCGTTCCCCCGGAACCTCCAGCTATAGGGAGGTTACTTCACATGCCAACAACAAAAGAGTTTTCCGTTCAAATGGAGGATCAGCCAGGTACTCTCGGTAGGATCTGCCGAACGCTAGCTGATCGTGGGGTGAACATTCTGGCTTTCCAATCAATTCCCTTAGAGGGAAAGAGCCAGGTTCGCTTGATCGTGGATAATCCAACGACAACGAAGTCGGTTCTGGATAACCAGAAGCTCAAATATACTGAGGCGCAAGTTGCTCAGGTCAAGCTGCCACATCGGCCGGGTGAGTTAGCGCGGGCCGCTTCAAAGCTCGGGGAAGCCAACGTCAACATTAACTATGCCTACACAGGGATCGAACCAGGCTCGAATGAGCCCTTGTTGATCTTCGGCGTAGCTGACGCGGGCCGAGCCGCGAAGATTCTGGACGAGGCGGCTACTGCTGCTGCCAAAGCGTAAGATCATCGCATATGTCCGTGGCAGATTGCGAATAGGAGAGGACGGTAGGGAGTGTCACTCCCTGGGCGCCCCGTCCTCTCCATGCAATGCCACTCAACCTAGAATCAGCCACTCAAGAACAGAACAGGAAGCGGCCTGGTTGTTTCGCCAAGCTCAAGTAAAGGGCCTTAGGGCACGATTTTCATGCGGTCATGCGGTCATAGGACAACCTGCACCTCGAGCAGCGCCTGCGCCATTGCGTCAGCCAAAGAGGGACTGTGTCATTCACGGAGCAGCCAAAGACATAGATGGGTACATTGCGGCCGTCTCTGACGGGGTCGGCCTGGCTACCTTAACCATTGGTAAGGGATCGCGAGATAGTTTCGATGTGTGGAGCAAGAAAAGAGCGGCGATGGCGTTGACGTCAAGCAAGTGGATCAGGCAAATGTTATCTGGTTTTAAGCTCGGCCGCCTTCGCTACAACGGCGTGTGGTTCTTAGATCAGGAGTCTGCCGAGTACACATTCATCCTGGCCGCTGGGATTTTCGCTCGCCCTATGGCGGTGCCTATCCGGTAAAATTCGTCGGTCGTTAAAGCGTCACGCCGAGCAGGCTGACCTCGCGTTCGAAGTTAACGCGTGTTGCTTAGTTAAGATCACGACCAGAACGAGCTATCGATTGATTCTCCCCCTCAATGGTCCCCCAGCCTCAGCGAAAATTCGATAGTAGTGGGTCACTTCGCCGCCTTCTCTGGTGAAGACGTAAACGCCTTTCGATTCCCCCATCCTTTCTTGGGGCGGGGCCTTTGCGTTAGTGCGATCATGAGGGCGTATCGCCAGCTCCTTGTTCCTATTCGGATGACTCACCCTTAGCCTGCTCGCCGCTGTGCGTGAGCTTCTGTTGTGCTAAAGCAGCCGTGCCTAACAGGCCGCCCATACCCATCGATTCGACAGCTGTACTGGGCACGATCATCATCGCGCCTTTTTCTTTCAGCCCTTCGTAAAGCATGTTCATTGCTCGCAGGTGCAACGCTGTCGGATTGTTTTGATAAGACTCCGCGGCCTTTTCAAAGAGTTTGGCTATCTCGACCTCCGCCTGGCCCAGGATGATGCGCGCTTGCTTTTCGCGTGATGCCTGCGCTTCACGAGACATGGCATCCTGCAAAGCGGTGGGAATGATCACGTCGCGCATCTCCACCGATTGCACGGTTACGCCCCAGGGATTCGAACGTTCATCGATCAACTGCTGCAACTCTTGTTCAATCCGTTCACGTCCGCGCAAGAGATCGGAAAGAGAAGTTCGGCCGATGATGTCACGCAGCGCCGTTTGCGCTGCCCAGCTTACGGCCTGAGGATAGTTCTGTACCTCGAGCGCCGCTTTCTCGGGATCATAGACCATCCAAAATAGCACGGCGTCGACGTTGACCGGAACCGTGTCTGAGGTCAGTGTTTCCTCGGCCGCAAAACTGGTGGTGATTACGCGCTGATCTATCCAGGCAGGCACGGTATCGACAAAGGGAACGATCCAGAAGAGGCCTGGTCCACGGAGGCCGACATAACGGCCTAGCCTCAGCACTACCGCGCGCTCCCATTGACGAGCAATCTTCGGCGCTTGCGCACCCACCAGTCCAAGCAGCAAGCCGACAATCGCGCCTATCGGGCTGTAGTTTGTAAGGGGAATCGAGAGAATTCCGAGTCCCAGCGGTACCAGCAGCGCCACCGCGGAAATGACATTTACGCGCGGCGTGTTTTGGGTCGGCAGATTACTACGAGTGTCAACTAGACTTGTGTTAGCCATTTTGCTTCATCTCCTTCGATACAACGTAGCGCATTGTCCGCTTGCGTTCACTGTTCCTGCTCGACAGTTAGCGTAGAAAGACTCATTTGCGAGAACGCGAGCTAACAGCTTGCGTTACCCTTTGGCGACGGCTTTGCAGGTGTTCGATCAAATCGTCGAGCGTGTAGCCGTGCGCTTCGGCCTCGGCGACGTAGCGGTCTGCCAGTTCGCGCAAGTGCTTTTCGTGATCCTGCCGGGCGCTGATTTTGACCCGTCGAGCGGTGACAAACGTTCCGATCCCTCTGCGCGTTTCTACTACTCCGGCCCGCTCCAACTCGGCGTAGACCTTGGCCACCGTATTGGCATTAATGCGCAGATCAACAGCTAATTGCCGCACCGTCGGCAACTGCTCGCCTAGCCCCAGACGTCCCGTGGCAACCGCAAACCTGATCGATCGCTCCAGCTGCGCATAAAGAGGCATCGGATGCGAAGCGTCGATGGAGAACGTTTGTACCATTTCACTAGTGTACTACGACATTAGTACAAAAAGGTTCGAAGAGAAGTGGTCATTAAGAACAAGGTTACGAAGATGAAGACCGATCCGTTCAGCATTTACGTGCTGCTATTCGACCGAGGCGTAAGACCTCTCTACACTCTGAAGGTGTGACGTTGTTCGTTCGCGCAGCACATTGTGCCAGAGAAGAAACCCCTAATCCTCATTGCAGAGAGCTCTCTCACCATGGAACCAAGACTATTTTCAGTTGGTAGAGCTTGCCTGGTAGACTCCCAGCTTAGTTAGGGTCGGTCTCACAAGCTATGGCGAGCCCGACGGAATGAGACTCCTGCTTCTGCCGCTACTGAGTGTCGCCAGCAGGTCGACTCGGTGAATCATCTCCTCCGTCGGAACCGGCTCGGAAGAGCTATCAAATTCGTTGCAGTAGGTGCAAGAGAGATTGCAGCGACGGATTGGAATAATCTGCGCTTCGACTGGATGCTGACGCGATTTGAGCGCTTTGGCAAACCATCCGCGCCTCGCGGAGTCGGCGGCTGACCGAGACGATCTTTTGTCTCAACCACGTGGCTTTCATTGCAGACGTACCAGATTCAAAAATACTCCATCGGAAACAGAGTGACAATGTGGAGGTGAGTTGGAGGTGAGTTGTATACGTTAACTATAGAAATGTCCTCTGCTTAACCGAATAGAAATATCCGCTAAGAGGCCACTGGCGCAAAGAGCATTCATCAAATGCTGCGCGCAAATCGAACGCACCGATCAACTAATTCGGAATACTGGCTACCAGGGTCCATCCACTTCCGACCGCCTTATGGCAAAAAGTTAGTGTGCGGGCCTGCCGACGCCACGTTAATAGCAAAGCCGAAAGCCTGTCACAAACGAAAGCGGCAAGCTCTTCAACCTGGCGCAAGTCATTGAATGTAATGAAGAGCCGTAGGGCTCGAACCTCCAAGTTAGGGCTTAGTTTCCTCGGGAGTTCACAGAGATCTAAAAACTGAGTAGAACACCATCTATTAATTGACAATGAAAGTGTGAGCACGTAAGAATCTTCCATCCCCCCTCAAACAACCTGAAGAGTCGGCACCAGCTCGCGCACAACTATGAGGATTCACACGATGAGGTGTTTTCAGCAGATCTCTTGCTTGGTTCTAGTGCTGCTCCCACTATGCGCACCGTACACGGTGGACGGACAAGTGAGAAGCGAATACCGAGCGTTTTGGGTTGATACATTTAATACCAGCCTCAACAACCACACGGATGTTGTGAATGTTGTCAATAATGCAAAGGCCGCAAAAGCAAATGCTATCTTCGTTCAGGTGCGACGACGTGGCGACTCGTGGTATCTGAATTCGCTCGAGCCGCCAGGAGATCGCGTGCCAATTCAACCAGGCTTCGATCCACTTCAAGACATTATCAACGCGGCGCACACTGAGGGGATAGAGGTTCACGCGTTCGTTATTATGAGCGCGATTTGGGGACGCGCCCCGAATCTTTTTCCACCCGAAAATCCGAATCACGCTTTCAACTTACACGGCGGCTTCGACGCGGCAACAAACGCGATCGTTACCAGTTCCAATAACTGGTTGACGCGCACTTTGCTTTCCGATACTACACCCGGGAGCACGGCCATTTCATATCAGGGTCACCGTTTCGGCAGTGACTTCTGGATAGATTTCGGTCATCCGGATGCCGCCAAATATACGGTCGATGTCGTTACTCACCTCGTTCAGAATTACGACATTGACGGGTTGCACCTCGACCGCATTCGCTATCCTGAACTCAGCATCTCAGGTCAAACACCTTCGACTGGTACCAACATTGGTTACAACCCGACAAGCGTAGAACGTTTTCAACGGCACTACAATATTGCGCTCGGTAGTCCTCCGCCTGCTCCGAATGATCCGCAGTGGAACCAGTGGCGACGCGATCAAGTTACAAACATCGTGCGTCGAGTTTACCTGAATGCCTTGGCGATCAAGCCCAACTTGAAAATCTCCGCGGCACTTATTGCGTTCGGCGGTATTGGTTCAACTGAAACCGCCTGGAATTCTGCGGAAGCATACTGGCGGGTCTATCAGGACTGGCGCGCTTGGACACAGGAAGGCATTCTCGATATCGCCATTCCGATGGTCTACAAAGCTGAACATTCGGCGACTGTCCGGCCGCAATACGACCAGTGGGACCTATGGCTAAGAGGGCATTTGTATAACCGTGCGGGTATGACTGGTCAGGGCGCATCTGTCAACGCTATTGAGGGGACTCTTCGGCAAACGCGCCGAACACTTACTCCCGCCTCTGGACCAACTAATTTGAGCGGCATTATTTTCTTTTCAATGGCGACCAGTAATATCGCCGTTACCAGCAATCCTTTCGCCATTCCGCCCGGCAATACTCCGGCTCGTCCGTTTTCCGAATTTGCGTCGGGACTGACCACGGGCAAATCGGTGAACGGTCTAATCTCTTACGAACCGGCAGGAATGATTCCCATCTTCAACGATGCAGCATCAATTCCGAATTTTTCATGGAAGATCGCACCGGCACTCGGACATATGAAAGGGGAAGCTCGGCAGGTCGATGGCACGGCTTTCGATACTGCTACGGTTACCATCGAAAATCTCGACACCCATGCAACGACTACAACCACGACGGATGGTGGCGGTTTTTTTGGCGTCGTTGACTTAACGCCGGGCTCCTATCGAGCCCAACTGGATAGTTTGTACTACTGCTTTAACGTAGCGCCAGGACTGGTTGCGAACGCAGAGCTCGATATGCTTGCACCTGAAACGGGTGTGATTCTTGCGCCGGCGACTCCTAATGGGCAAAACGGCTGGTACACAACAAAACCAACTGTCAGCCTGAACGCAAATGACAACTGCTCTGGTATTGCCACCACTGAATATTCAACAGACGGAGGTGAAACGTGGCAGCCCTATGGCGGAAGCTTCGCCATCAATAATGAAGGAATAACGACACTCCTTTATCGTTCGATAGACCGCGCAAGCAATACAGAAACCCCAAAGAGCATCACTCTCAAAATCGATACGACGGCGCCGGTTGTTACTCTCAGTGCTACTCCTTCGGTTATCTGGCCTGCCAACAATCAAACCGTCAACGTAAGGATTAATGGAAGTGGGACTGATTCAGTATCAGGTCTGGCAAATGTTAGCTACGTTATTACTGACGAATATGGTATTCCGCTAAACCTTCCGCTTCGCGGCCTTACAGGAAGTTCAAGCAGCTGGACTGAGGTACTTGCAGTTGAAGCGCGCCGCGAAGGAACAGACCTGGATGGTCGAATTTACGTCGTAGTCGCAACTCTGACAGATGTGGCGGGTAATTCTACTACCGCAACTACAAACATTGTGGTTCCACATGATCAACGAATTGAAAACTAGAGTTCTTCAGGTTCAGGACATTGCGCGAAGCGCGATCTTGTCCCATGAGCTATAAGGGCAGTTTCACCTCTCCTAAACAAAAAGGCCTGAGGTTGTTGCCTCGGGTTACAAGATGTAATGCTCATTGCGATATTAGAAGATGATGAGCGGCGACTCGATGAAATGAACCGACTCCTCTCCGAAGCGTTGCCGGGTGCTGAACTCGTCTTCTTCGACAATGCACCAGACATGGTAGCTTGGCTTAGGGAGCACCTTGCTGAAGTTGACCTTCTCTGTCTCGATCACGATCTCGTCTTTACGCCCGGACGACCCGGGGGAAGATCGGATCCGGGCACAGGCCAGGATGTCGTGGACTTTCTTGTGACCAGACCGCCGCTGCCGTCGGTGGTAATTCACACGTCGAATTGGGGGGCGGTGGCGGGGATGGTCTCGCCGCTGGAGCAAGCCGGATGGCGAGTATGCCGAGTGATTCCCTTCGCGGAAGTCCAATGGCTCAAAACTGCCTGGCTTCCGGCCATTCGAGACATCCTCACTCATTGGGGCCGTGCCTAAGGAATCGTCAGGCGTGCGGGTTAACTAGCACTTCCAGAAGTCACAGACGGTTCAGGCCAACGACGAACCAGTTCGCAACCTTGTCCCGACCGACCAGGACAAATCGGACGGAGAGAAGAAGTCCGCTATTTCTGTGTGGGGTGTGCGTTATCAGGTCAAAGACGTTGAACGATCCATTGCTTTCTACACCCAGTATCTGGGGTTCAAACTCGAACAGCGGTCAGGGTCGGCCTTTGCCAGCGTCTCGAATGGAGAACTCACTGTTTTGCTCAGCGGCCCCGGGAGTTCGAGTTCCCGCCCAATGCCGGATGGACGCCGGCAAGAACCGGGCGGATGGAATCGGATCGTCCTCAGAGTTGATGATTTGCCGTCTTTAGTTGTGACGATGAAAAAAGCGGGATTCCATTTTCGGAATGAGATCGAAACTGGCGCTGGCGGTAAGCAAATCCAAGTGGAAGATACGGATGGTAATGCCGTTGAGCTGTTCGAGCCGGCCGCACAACATTAGTCGATTGGAAGCTCTGCGAACGGCTTGGCAGGCAACGCATGAACGCGATGGAGGTCAGCATCTTGCCGCACGTAATTTCTCGATTCTATTGGTGCCCCCGCAGGCATTCGAACCCCGAACCAACAGATTATGAGACGGGTTCGAGGGGCATCAACGAAGTTGGACCAAACAAGATGTAATTACCGAATCCGCAGCCGTCAAAGTAACTCACGGATCGCTACGTACAATCACGCCATCGCGCCATTTTCACGCTCGGCAGTTACAGGAAACTTCCAAATCTACATTGATCCTGCCCGTCGAAAGACCGAACAACTCGTCAGACTTTGAAGCAACCTGGAACATTGTGAGGCATAAAGGAATCTAAAGGTGTGATTGGTTTCGTTTTCTTCATTCGAAGGCTTCAGTTTACGAGATGAAAAAACTCCGATGGGAAGTCCTCCTCGGGATGGGCGTAATGGCCGGAGTCCTTCAGACATTAGCCGGTGTGGTGATGTATGTTGCTGGGGTCTACTTTGCCGTCTGGAGCTGCTCGTAAGCAGCGTGGTTCTCATTCTTTGCGTTGCTCTGGGAACCAGATGGTACCGGAACAACGTGCTCGGAGGGACCATGACTTATTGGCAGGCGCTTATTAGCGGTATCACCTCAATAATTCTTAGAAGAAAACCCTCTTCTGAGAGAGTTAAGCTGTACTAAGCAAGCAAGATGTCTACAAACGCTCACTTTGCTTTAACTAACAGGCAATGCTTCAGTACAGGCCCATGAGACCAGTCATTTGAGCCAACGCATTGGAATGTGACCACTTGGCCCAGCTCCAAGGCTTCGGCTGTCTCGACCTGATCTTCATCGAAAGCGCAGTAGACCCAGGGAAACCCATCTTTGCCGTCAAGGCCGATTTCGTCGTCAATCTCAAGACTGCGCGGAAAGAATCGCGTTTGCACTCGTCCGGTGACGTTGACATATTGTCCCCGGTACTTCCTCATTGCTTCCTGATGACTCGCTTCGCTTTCGACATGAAGCTCCGCGGCGGTGACAGTAAACGAAGGCTCTCGCACATTTTTTGGGGGCTGAGACGAAGGTGCATTAAAGACGATCGCCAAGATGAGCGGGAAGTTTGCGAGCAGCATCATGAGCCACGTGATTTTGCGGTGCTGATCTGTCGCGAGGTAAAAGATGCGCGGCGGGAAATAGACGAGCAAGACGACTATACCCGCGAGATAGAGTCTGCCGGAGACACCGTTGAAAGCTCCGTCCGACGACTGGCGCGTTATTTTGTGTAAGGCATTCCAAAAATGTGGAGATGAAGCATAAACACTGAACAGTATCTGGAAACAGATAATGTTGAGAAACATACACAGGTCGCCTAGCGCCTCTGCCTGCGGAGTCATTAGAAATTTCCAGCGTGGTTGCTTCTTGGGTCTCCGGAAATATTTGAAAATTACTGTCCCAGTGACCCCTGATAACACCATAGCCGCTGCCACCACTATTTTTTCAATCTTCTCCGACTGAAAATCCGGAAACGCGTCGATGAAGTAGGTGTAAGCCAGGTAGATCATGATCCAGATGGTGGCGATATAGAAAACTTTATAAACGGAGAGCAGAAAACTTGTGAGGGTGCTTGTCTGCTTCTCGAATGAACGGAAGTGCTCGTGGAATGACCAGCGCTTCAAGATTGGTCCTATCGGTTGTAAAACAAAGAGTCCGACCAGAAAGAGCCCAATGGCTGTCGTCGCCAAGTCGTTATCTTCAGCCTGACGGACAAAACGGAGAACGTTCGTTGTGAGCAGTCGTATTAAGATCAGTTGAAATAGAAAGACACTAAAATCGAGCAGCAGACCTCGATTCCAGTGTTCAAAGATTCTCTTGAAGGCGATCATCTAAAAGGACATGCGCTCAGTCCGAGATGGCAGCAGAGTTGGTCTTCGACAAGGTCCACGGATTTCAAGTCTTGGAGATTGATGCAGTCCTCAATGCGAAGTTCAGCATAGAGCGTTGGGCGCCAGACGTGCTCAATGCGAAGATCAACATAGAGCCTTGGGCACCAGACCGGCTAGATCGAGAACGCGGATTCAACGCGTAGATATTTGGTGCCCCCGCAGGGATTCGAACCCCGAACCAACAGATTATGAGACGGGGTGGAGGGCATCAACAAGGCGAGACGAAACGAGATAAGCCAATATTTACCGAATCCGCAGCCGTCAAAGGAAGCTACATCTTGCTACATCTAAGCACGCCATCGCGCCATAATCGCGCCATCCGCGGTATTGGTCTCCGTCAGTGTGAGT
>DATBSH010000486.1:0-7801 GCA_036559885.1 Pyrinomonadaceae bacterium | reverse complement strand
CCTGACCAGCCTCTGTAACTCTTCATCTTTGAAAACTTCAAACCACTTAAGGTCGCCAATAGAAGTTTGATCGGAAGGCGCAGCGGCGTCGGCCCCACGAAAAGTATCTGGGGTTTTGACCGGGGGTCGCTCGTATTTCTTTTGGCCGGCAACATTGCCTGCCAACAAACTAACGACAATCGCGGCAATAATGAATCGGTTAGTCATCGCTAATTTCGACAGAGATTTTTCGCCTCCCGGCTCTCACTGCAAGCTGTACCGTTTAGAAAGGGCACTGTGCCCCTACCCGCGGCGGCAGACAAGTCTGCTTTCTAAACGCAGGGACTTATAAACAAGCCTCCTACTTGTTCAAAAGGATCGCCGCCAAGGCAGAGTTGCTTCTCCTTTCAATCTCCCGCAACCGGCTCCGGTGCCGGCGAACCAATATGCGGCGCCTCTTTTCTGCTAAACCTCATTCTGAACCTCTCAACCAGGTAAAAGGTCACCGGAATTATGAAGATCGCGATCGCGGTTGCGGCCAACATGCCGACGATGACTACCGTGCCGAGGATGCGTCGCGCCTGTGCGCCCGCACCCGAAGCGATCCACAGCGGCGCTGAGCCGAAGATAAAAGCGAACGAGGTCATCAGAATTGGTCGCAGCCGCAGGCGCGCCCCTTCCAGCGCCGCCTCAATCAAATCACGTCCTTTTTCTAACTCCGCCTTGGCGAACTCGACGATCAGGATAGCGTTCTTTGCCGCCAGGCCAATTAACACGATCAGTCCAATCTGCGCGTAGACGTCGAGATCGTAATTTCGGAGCCACAATCCGAGGAATGCCCCGAAGATGGCGATCGGCACTGTCAGCAACACGGAGAAGGGCAGTGACCAGCTTTCATAAAGCGCCGCCAGGATCAAGAAGACAAAGACGAGTGAGAGCCCGAATACCGAACCCGTAGTGCCCGATGCCTTCTGCTCCTGATAAGAGAGGTCAGCCCAATCGTAACTAATCTCGGGAGGCAGTTCCTGCTTGGCTACTTCTACCAGTGCAGCCATTGCTTGTCCCGAACTGTAACCCGGCGCTGCGTTGCCAATCACTTGCGCCGCCCGATACACATTGAAACGGTTCGTGTATTCGGGACCTGAAATTCGGCGCGTCGTTACCAGTGCCGATAGTGGAACCATATTTCCGTCGTTGTTGCGGACATAGTACTGTTGGATGTCGCGATCGCTGAGGCGTTCCTCTCCTTCCGCCTGGAGAAAGACGCGCCACTGCCGGCCGAAGCGATTGAACTGATTCAAAAACAGTCCGCCCAGATACGCCTGCATCGTCTGATACACATCAGCCACTGCAACGCCTTGCTTCAACACCTTGTCGCGATCGACATCAGCATAGATCTGCGGCGTTGTCGCCGAGAACTGTGAACCGACTCCAGCAAGCTCAGGTCGCTTGCGTGCGGCGGCAAGGAACTTTTGCAGATTCTGATCGAGGAAGTCGACTGTACCGCCACTTCGATCCTGCAACCAGAACGAGAAACCACCCGCGTTGCCAAGTCCGGGAATAGCTGGAGGGCTGAATGCGAAAGCGATGGCCTCCGGTACTTCAGTCGCCAAGCGGCCGTTCACCTTCTTGAGAATTTCCTGCGCTGTAGATTCACGTTCGCTCCATGGCTTCAGAGTAACGAAGAAGAATCCGTTGTAGCTGGCAGAGACTCGGTTCAACAGGCTGAAGCCGTTGATGGCCGTGTTGTATTGCACGCCATCCGCTTCACTGAGAATCTTTTCGACCTTACGTGACACTTGATCGGTTCGTTCGAGTGAAGCTGCGGGCGGTAGCTGGATGTTGAGAAAGAGAAAGCCGTAGTCTTCCTCGGGGAGAAAGCTAGTGGGCAGGCGCTTGCCAAACAATCCATCAAGGACTGCAAAACCCACGAGTATCAGGACGCCGATCACGGCCTTGCGGATTAGTCCGCGATTCAAACTGACGTAGCCCTGCGTGGCCTTTGCGAACCAGCGATTGAAGCCTCCAAAGAATCGACCCAACGGTCCGCGCGTCTCTTTTCGCGGTCGCAACATTAACGCGGAAAGCGCGGGTGACAACGTTAACGCATTGAATGCGGAAATAATGACGGAGATGGCGATCGTCACCGCAAACTGCTTGTTCAAGCGACCCTGAATGCCGCCCATGAAGGCCACCGGAATAAACACGGCAGCCAGAATCAGTGCAATGCTGATCACCGGACCTGACACCTCTTCCATCGCTCTGATGGTTGCCTGCCGCGGACTCATGCCTTCTTCGATGTGGTGTTCGACGGCTTCGACGACGACGATCGCGTCATCGACGACGAGTCCAATGGCAAGCACCAGTGCGAAGAGGGAGAGCGTATTGATCGAGAAGCCGAGGAGCGGAAACACGGCGAACGTACCGATCAGCGAGACGGGTACCGCAATCATCGGAATCAAAGTCGCGCGCCAGTTTTGCAGAAAGATGAAAACAACCAGGATAACAAGCACGATCGCAATCAAGAGTGTTTGCACGATCTCGCTGATGCCTTCGGTTACTGAGCGTGTTGTGTCGAGTCCTACCGCGTAGTCAAGATCGTTTGGAAAACGAGTTTTGAGATCCGCCATCGTTGCTTTTACGCCGTCAGCTACCGCCAGCGCGTTTGAGCCAGGCGCTTGAAAGACTGCGATGATGGCGGCTGGTTGGCCTCTGAAGCGCGCGACCTGCTGATAGTTTTGTGCTCCGAGCTCAATCCGGGCCACGTCTTTAAGCCGCACGACCGAGCCGTCTGGATTCGAGCGAACCACGATCTGGCCGAACTCCTCTGGCGTCTGCAGACGCCCCTGCGCCCGCAGCGTGTAAGTCATCTCCTTACCCTGCGGCGCGGGCTCAGCGCCTACCTGACCGGCGGGGTTAACCGTGCTTTGTTGTTGCACGGCTTTGACCAGGTCGGGAACTGTCAAACCAAGCTTGGCAAGTAGATCCGGCTTAACCCAGATGCGCATCGCGTAGTCGCTCGCTCCGAACAAACGGACTTCACCAACTCCCGGCACACGATAAAGCGCGTCGTTGATGTTGATGTTTGCGTAGTTCGCAAGAAAGAGAGAATCGTGTGTTTGCTTCGGTGAAAAAATTGCCATGGCGAGCATAGGCAATCCAGTAGACTTTCGCATGCTCAGTCCAAACTGGTTAACGTCGGCGGGAAGATTCGGCTGCGCCTGGGCCACGCGATTCTGTACGTTGACCTGATCGATGTTTGGATTAGTATCGACGTCGAAGGTTACGGTCAACGTCATCGAACCATCATTCGCGTTGGTCGATTGCATGTACAGCATGTTGTCAACGCCGCTCATCTGCTGTTCGAGCGGAGTTGCTACCGCCTGCTCGATGGTGACCGCATCGGCGCCCGTGTAGGTCGTGTTTACAAGAATCTGAGGCGGCACGATCTCCGGAAACTGAGCAACCGGCAGTCCTCGCATCGCAACCAGGCCGCCGATCACCGTAACGATGGCAATCACCATCGCTACGATAGGCCGGTTAATGAAGAGATTGGAGATCATCGATTAGTCCTTTTGAAGTCCGACAAACTTGAGCTTGTCTTTTCCAGCCTGCGGAGCGGCGCTTAATTCTTCGAGGCGCCGCTCTCGATTAGTTTGGGACTCACTACTGTGCCCGTTCTCACTTTTTGTGTGCCCTCGGCAACTACGGTATCGCCTGCCGTTAATCCATCTTCGACAATCCACATAGAACCAACACGATCACCAACCTTGACGGTGCGAATTTCGATTTTGTTGTCGCTGCCCACGACCGCCACCTGATAACTCCCTTGGAGTTCAGTAACTGCGCGTTGCGGAACGAGCAATGCTTCCGCCTTGGTACTGGTGATCGCGCGCACGCGCCCGTATTGTCCGGGTCGCAGAACGTTTCCGGGATTCGGGAAGACTCCTGCCACCCGGATTGCGCCGGTCTTTTGGTCGACCTGTCGATCGGCGAAAAAGAAACTGCCTTTGTTTGGATATTCACTTCCGTCAGACAGGACCAGTTCCAACTCCAACTGCACCACGCTTGCGCCCCATTTGGCATCAATCAGACTCGCCTTGGTGAAACGAAGATAATCCTGCTCGCTGAGCGTGAAATAGACCTTGATCGGATCTACGGCGGAGACCGTTGTCAGAGGAGGACTGGTCGCGCTAATCAAGTTGCCGACTTGCGCCTGTGCGATTCCGGCAATTCCGTCAATCGGCGAGACGATTCTGGTGAATCCCAAATTGAGTTCAGCCGTCTTGACCATGGCTTGCGCATTTTCAATTTGTCCCTTTGCGGTGGCGATACTCGCTTTCGCGGTTGAGATCTGCGCCTTCGCGACTCGGAGTTGTGCGCGCGAAGCCTCGACTCCGGCTTTGGCTGCTTCGATCTGTTGCTTGGCGACAACGTTAACCTGAACTGCGTTGTCGTAGTCTTGCTGAGTAACCGCCTTCTGTTCCGCCAGCGGCGCATACTTGTTTACATCAAGTTGAGTCTTGACTTGATTGGCCTGCGCTTGTGCTAACAGTGCCTCGGACTGGAGGAGTTGGCTGTTGGCTTGCGCGACTTGCGCCTCTGCCTGCGTGACCTGAGAATTGGCCTGCTCGAGTTGTCCCTGAAATTGTGCGACTTGGCCCTGGGCCTGGTCCAATGCAGCTCGAAATGGCCGGCTATCGATCTCAAACAGCAATTGGCCCTTCCTAACTAGCGAGCCCTCCTTGTAGTCCTGCCTCAGTAGATAACCCGTCACCTGTGCCTTGATGTCTGCGTTGACCATTCCGTCCGTAGTGCCGATCCATTCGCTATAGATCGGAACGTCCTTTTGTTCCACTTGAACCACCATGACTTCGAGTGGTCTTGGTGCCGCTTGTGCCTGATTGCTTGATCGACCTGCGACAATCAGAACACCAATGATCGCAACGACACCGAGGACGATCGTTGATATTAAGAGCTTATGCTTCGAGAAAAGTTTCTTGAATTGGATTAACATCGAGTCCCTCATCACTTGTCAGTCTCAACCATCCAGGCTCGCGGTCTTTGCTCCCGAGAAGGCGTCACTCGCCCCGGAAAGTGGTGGACTGGTCTAAGGCCCCTTCCTTGGATACCAGTCCACCACCCGAACACAGGTAGCGCGCCCCCTCGTCTGTCCCTGTGCTCTGCAGAGTCATAACTTCAATTACTCCTCGCGCCTAATGCTCGCTTCAAAAAGCAACAACCCTGCCAGATAGTCTGGTATCAAGGCTGTGTCCGAATTTCCTATTCGTACTGGGAAAGTGACGCTTAATGGAAGGAGTGTTGAGATGATGAAGTGACCACATCCTGCCACGTGACGGGTTCTCGTCACAATCATGGCGTATTACTCTTAATGACGAAGCTTTCCAACGGAGCCAGCCTTCGTTGTTGCATTTCTGAAATCCAGCTCCTGACGGTGTTGACTACCTGACGTGTTGTGTCCCGATCAGTTCTTTGATCTCCGTCAGCGTCCCGATTTTTCGGCGCCTGCGTTCCGCGTTTTACGATTTTCACACCAGATTTCATGATGTCCTTACCTCATCCGTAAGCCATTTGTAAGCTAGCGTTCAGACTGTTACTGTGCGGTACGTTGTTTCTGACTCCTCAGATCTCAGATCTCAGATCTCAGATCAGAGATCTCGACCGATCAGCCGTACGTCCAGACTTCGGTTCCAAATACTAGGCACGTTTGGCGAATCCGCTCGACCCTTTCTCAGAAGCTCGCCACTCAGGTGTCCGCTCTGGGCTCGCGCTCGACAGTGCTCTTCGAACGCCTTCGGCGTCAAGATCTGTGGCATACACCGGCGTGCCGGGTTGTTGCCGCCAGGACTCATCGAGCCCACCGGCGTCGACACCATCGAATCCGAGTTCATCGACGAGCCTTAAGACCACAGACTTGGCTCCCTCGTTGTCACCAGCAACTGGCAGAGCGATACGTCGGGACGAATTTGCGGGTTGGCCCAACTTGAGAAGGTGCTCGGCGTAAATATTATTGAACGCCTTTATGACTGGCCGGCCAAGTTGTTGAGAAACCCACCGGCTTTCCGTGGTACCGTTCTCAATCCCATCTATGCGACCGTCGCGCTGTTGCGGGTAGTAGTTGCCCGTGTCAACCACAATCAGACTGTCGGGCGCCCCATCAAACAATCCGGACGGCAGCTCTGGGATGTTCTTCTCGGGGATGGTCACGATTACAACATCCCCGCGTCGAGCTGCTTCGCTTACTGAGACGGGCGTCGCACCAGTCTCTGAGGCCAGACTTGCGAGACTTTCTGGACCTCTCGAATTAGCTACGAATACTTTGTGGCCAAGTGCGCTGAAGCGACGAGTCAACGTGCCACCGATATGGCCCGCGCCAATGATCCCTATATTCATTTTTTGTTCCTTTCTTAACAGCTCAAACGTAACAATTCCTTTGTTGCCCATTGTGTGGCTTGGATCGCAGCAAGACGCTTGCCACGATTACCTAACTGCGAATTGACGCGGTTTTCTTTTCTGTGATCAATAGTTGAGGAAGTTGACAGACCATCGAGAGGCGACTTCACGTGACCGTATGCAGTCAAATGACGTGGTGTGGTCACTGACAAGTTGGATCAGGTGAATTGAGCGAGTTTTGGGCTGATCTGGTGCCAAGGGCAGGTTGCGTCCGGAAAGCCATGAAGAACTACGGGCAATCCGGTCGCTAAGTTGAAGATTCGCGAGGTCTGTTCGATTACGAAATCTCGTAACGTGACTGAGCAAGACCTTATTGGCTGTTCGGGCGAGGCCGCTTGATCCCCAATTTCCGCATTCGGTTGTTTAGCGTTGTACGGTTCAGACCCAGACGAGCGGCAGCGCCTGCCGTACCACCAATTACCCAATTTGATTCGCCCAGGATCCGAAGAATGTGATCCCGCTCCACGACTTCCAAAACCGTTGATCCATTTGAGTGATTGGCCGATTTGGGTGAGTTCTTTAGCTCGGCAAGTGGTATCTCAAGACTTGATCCACGCGACAGGATTACACCGCGCTCGACAAGGTTTTGTAACTCTCGGATGTTTCCCGGCCAGTGATAGTTTGTCAGCGCAGCCATTGTCTCTTTTGGAACGCTCTCTATTCGTTTCTTCATCTGCTGCGCAAACTTGTTTGCGAAGAAATGAACCAGCAAGGGAATATCTTCGGGTCGCTCGCGCAGCGGCGGTACGTTGATCGGAAAAACATTCAGACGATAGAAAAGGTCGCTGCGAAATTTCTTTTCCGCGACTAGTTCGGCGAGATCGCTGTTGGTAGCAGCCACGACGCGAACTGATACTCGAAGTGTGCGCGAGCTGCCCAAACGCTCAAATTCCTGCTCTTGAAGTACGCGAAGGAGTTTTGATTGCAGCTCGAGTGGTATGTCTTCGACCTCATCAAGAAATATCGTACCTTCGTTTGCAAGTTCGAAACGTCCTATGCGCCGATCAATTGCGCCGGTAAAGGCACCCCTCTCGTGACCAAAAAACTCGCTTTCGAGCAAACCGGTCGGAATCGCTGCGCAATTTACCTTGACGAGAGTCCGTTCACTGCGTTGGCTCAAATTGTGGATCGCATGCGCGATCAGTTCCTTCCCAGTTCCGGTTTCACCGTAAATTAACACCGTGGAGTCAGTGCCTGCGACGGTTTGCACGCCCTGCAAAACACGCTTGAGCGTCGCGCTCTTTCCAATGATTTCCTCGAAGTTGTATTCCGTGCGAATCTCCTCTTCGAGGTAAAGTTTTTCTCCCTCCAGCTTGTTTTTAAGCGTTTCGATCTCGCGATATGCAAG
>DATBSH010000485.1:0-7098 GCA_036559885.1 Pyrinomonadaceae bacterium | reverse complement strand
GCGGGGTTAAACCGCCCTTCCTGACCTGAAATTCTGCTGATCTTGAATGGTGGGACTGAAGGTAACTGCAGAACGGAGTGAGGCGACTTCAAAAGTGCTATAAATTCACGCGACGCTGGCGGCTTCGCACGAATCCAGTTCCGGAGCTTCTTCAATGGGAGCGCCGGCCTCGCCGTAGTAAGCACGCCCACTCTCAATCGCTTCAAAGTACTCTTCGATTCGATTCAGAACTTCTTCAACTGAATGCGAGTGATAGATCGACGTGCGGAACAAAGCACCACCCTGTAACCCGCGCGTGAATTGCCCCGCAAGCTGCTTCATTCGATTTATTGCGGGGGTTTCCGGCATGTCTTCGCGCAACATGTCGAAGTATTCATGCAGGATCGCTCTTTTGTCGGCGAGCGTGGGCTCGAAAATTGGACGGCCGTGAAGCGCATCTTCGATCTGACGAAAGATCCACGGATTACCCATCGCTCCACGTCCTATCAAAACGCCGTCGCATCCGGTCTCACGAAATTTTGCGAAGGCCCCTTCGATCGTTGTGACATCTCCGCTGCCGGATACAGGAACTTTCACAGCATTCTTCACTTGCGTCACTAAATCCCAATTCGCCAGCCCGCGGTATCCCTGTTCCTTGGTCCTACCGTGCAAGGCAATGTGTTCGACTCCGCATGCCTCGGCGAGTTTTGCGGTTTCCACAGCATTGATTGTGTGGTCATAAAAACCAGCCCGGATCTTTACGCTCAGTGGGATAGTGATCGCCTGCTTTATTTCCGTAAGAATAGTCTCGAGCCGCTGGTGGTCTTTCAGCAGGCCGGATCCTCCACCGTGCTTGACCACCTTTGGCGCAGGGCAGCCACAGTTCACATCAAGGATATCGGCGCCAACTTCTTCGGCCATCTCGGCAGCCATACGCATTCGCTCGGGCTGTCCGCCAAAGATCTGAACAGCGAATGGACGCTCGTCCTCGTAAAAACGCATCTGCCGCTTCGACTTCGGGTTGCTGCGCGTCAGGCCCTCTACCGAGATAAACTCCGAAACACTTAAGCCAACGCCGCCGCGACGCTTAATTAATCGGCGAAACGACACGTCAGTCACACCCGCCATCGGCGATAGAATCAGCGGCGGATTGATCCCCACCTCTCGAATCTTGAACGGTTTGATCTCTGTACTCATGGCATGATCGTGACGGGTGTTCCTACGTTAACGGCCTCGAACACCTCTCGAATGTCCTCATTCTCCAATGCCACACAGCCCCGTGTCCAATCGGTTCGGGATCCATACCCGTGAATGTAGATTAAGCCACCCAGCTTCGTGTACTGTGGTGGTCCTACCTTTTTTCGGATTGCTTCAGTTATTGCGCTATGTTGGGCCTGGCTGATTAATCCGTCGTGCAAGCCCCGGTTAGCATCCTCAATATTTGGGTAGCTGATACCCACTGATAAGTAGTAGGCACTCTTAGCGTTCTTTACGAATAAGTAGAACTCACCTTCGGGCGTAGCGCCATCGCCTTCCTGTGTTTTATCAGCCACATGGTTAAAGCCGAGCCCAACTTTGTAGGTCCTAAGCAAAGTATCGCCATCGTATAGCTCTAGTTTGCGCGCCGCTTTTCGAACTACTATTCGCGGATTACTGAGTGGCAACTTCAGCGGCTGTCGTTCAGACTGTTCAGATCTGGAAGCGTTCGTTTCGTTCATTCCAGTGATGTCGGAGGACTTGGCTACTTGGCGACAACCAGGCGCCGACAATGTGGTTAGACCGATGAGCATAATATCGCATAGCGCTTTTGCCATATTGCTATCCATCACAACACGTCCGAAAGTATTTGTTCTCCCGTCAATTCATAAAGTTCTCGTGACTGCTGCTTCGAAGTTTGGTTGCGTTGAGGGACTGAAAGCACTCGAAAGGTACTTACTCTGTCGCGGCGGCGAACGACGATTTCGTCCCCCGGCTTAATGTGATGTGCAGGTTTGGCGCGCGAACCATTGATGGTTACTGATCCGGCATCACAAAGCTGCTGGGCAATCGTACGGCGTGGACAGATGCGGCTTGCTTTGAGGAATAGATCGAGACGCATGACGTCTTAAGACACCACTGGCTTTAGAATCTGTGTGAACTTACACACACTCTAAAGCCAGTGGTGTCTTCGCTCGAAGTTTAAGGCTTCTTCTTGTTGTCGTTTTTCTCAGCTGTCTTTGCCGATGTAGATGTCGTCAACTTCAGGAATGGCTCGACGGCATCTTTATATGAGTCAGAAACCTTTATGAAGGCCTCATTGCGCAGCTTCTGCAAAAAGTCTTCCCGTTCTTTAGCCTGGCGCTCGAACATCATTGCCTCGCGCACCTGATTATCATTGAACGTTGCCGCTGTTCCGGCAGGTGTTCTCTCGTCAACCCTCAGTATTTGATAACCTTCCGGCGTTTTGATCACATCAGTAACGCCACCGGCTTTTATGTTTTTCACCGCCACGGCGATATCGTCGCGAAGCGATGGAGTGTCGAAAGTGCCGACACGGCCCTTATCCTGCGGTGCCGTCCGCACTCCATTCTTCTCGCGCTCAGAATTCGCCGCTGCCAAAGCACCGAAATCAGCGCCCGCACGCAACTGCGTCACAAGCTCTGTGGCTCGCGCCTTCACCGCAGCGTCATCCTTATTATTACTACTCAGGTAAATCTCTGACAGAGTGACTGTCTCCGGTTTGCGAAACTTGTCTTTATGCGCTTCGAAATATTTCTTTACCTCATCAGTAGAGAATCTGAAGTAAAGGGGCCGATCAACCTCTTGCTGAAGAACCGCCTGCTTCATCATTTCTGCGCGCATTGTTTGGCGAATGGCGACGGGATCCAATTTATTCTCGCGCAGCGCCTGATCGAGCTTCTCGATTGAGGTGATGCCTTGCTCTCGCGCAATTTCCAGCATTCGACTATTGACAGCCGCCTCAACGTCATTCGCGAGATCCAGTTCCTTACCTTTTTGCAGTAGCAGCTGTTCATTAATCAAGATTGCAATCAGCTCCGGCTGTTTCTTCGCTACTTCCGCCAGAGCCTGTTGGTCGGTCATTCCGTTTTGTTTCAGCGCTTCGACACGCTCTCTGGTTTCTCTCTTTAGTCGCGATAGCGTGATTACATCGTCATTGATCTGCGCTACAACTTCGTCAACAACCTGCAACTCGCCTTCCTGTGCGAGGACTCGAGGGGAGCTCGCGTTTACAAGTGCGACCGCGAATACGATCATGATCGCAATAAAAAAGAATTTGGATCTCACGAAATTTTACTCCTAAAAAATGGACTTTAGATCTTTGGCTTTTAGATCTTTGACGTTTCGCGTGCCATGAACCAGGTTCCGACCAAGGCCGAAGACCAAAGGCGCCAAAGACGGCACGAGACCGTGAATTCTAATCGTTCGCCTGAAGCTGGAGCAACACAGCCCGTGTTACGTCTAACACATTGTCCTGTTCATCTTCGCTCAACACGAGCCGCAGCACTCCGGTCGGAGTAAACACCGCACCCTCCCGTGTCGCCATAAACTGTCGCAGTTTGTCCGGCGATATTCTCGCTTTTTCGGTGAACTTAAAAGCCACCCCATCAGGCGTTTTATCGACGGATAGAACTCCAATCTCTTCTGCTAACCGCCGCAATCGCGCATACAAGAAGAGCCGCTCAACTGGTACCGGGATGCGACCATAACGGTCTTCAGTCTCAGTTCGGATCACTGAAAGCGTCGACTCATCACGAGCTGATGAAACACGTTTGTATGTCCTAAGCCGCTGTCCCATGTCGCTGATGTAATCGTCAGGAATGGCTACATCGACGCCCAGATTCAGTGAAACACTGGTTTCATCTTCGACGGCTTCGCCCCGCATTTCGGCCACGGTGCGCTCGAGCATTTGGGTGTACAGATCAAAACCCAGCGCCTCCATATGCCCTGATTGTTCACCACCCAGCAGATTACCGGCACCGCGCAGCTCCAGATCCAAGGCTGCAATGCGGAATCCCGCGCCCAAGTCTGAAAACTCCCGAATTGCTGCGAGACGGCGACGAGCGATGGCTGTCAGTTCCTGCTCGCCGGGGATAAGCAAGTAAGCATAGGCGCGTCGATTCGAACGACCCACGCGACCACGCAACTGATAAAGCTGAGAAAGACCGTATTGATCGGCGCGATTTATGATGATGGTGTTTGCGCGGGGGATGTCTATTCCGTTCTCGATGATGGTTGTTGCAACGAGAACATCATACTTGTAGTCGATAAAATCGAGCATCACCCGTTCCATCTCTTTCTCATTCATTTGGCCGTGGCCAATGGCGAGCCGTGCCTGTGGCACAAGCCGCTGAACAAGCGCAGCCACCGTCTCGATGGTTTCGACGCGATTGTGAATAAAAAACACCTGCCCACCTCGCGATAGCTCGAGCTCGATCGCCGACTTGATCACATTGTCTGAAAACTGAACCACCTGAGTCTGAATCGCCAGACGATCTCTTGGCGCAGTCTCAATCAGCGACATATCACGCATGCCGCTTAATGACATATTGAGCGTCCGTGGTATTGGCGTCGCCGATAATGTCAAAACGTCGACGCGTTTCTTCAAGTGTTTCAAGCGTTCCTTATGGGCCACACCAAAACGCTGCTCTTCATCCACGACGACTAGTCCAAGGTCCTTAAACTGCACGTCCTTTGATAACAGACGGTGCGTACCAATGATTACGTCGACCTCTCCCGATGCTACGCGCTTCGCAACTTCTTTCTGTTCTTTTGCAGAACGAAAACGGGAGAGCAAGTCGACCTTGACTGGGAAGGGCGCAAATCGCGAGCGAAATGTGTCGTAGTGTTGATAGGCAAGAACGGTCGTCGGAGTAAGTATTACAGCCTGCTTGCCTTCCATTACAGACTTGAACGCAGCGCGCATGGCGACTTCTGTCTTGCCGTAACCCACATCGCCGCACAGCAGGCGATCCATCGGAACCGGTTCCTGCATATCGGTTTTGACTTCTTCAATCGCGGTCTCTTGATCAGGCGTTAGAACAAATTGAAAACCATCTTCGAACTCTTGTTGCCAGGGAGTATCGGCAGAGAATGCGTGTCCACCCACGAGCTTTCGTTCCGCATACAGCCGCAACAACTCGTCGGCCATATCGCGCATTGCCCGTTTCGCTTTGGCCTTCGTCTTTTGCCAGCCGAGACCACCTAAACGATCCAATTGCGGTTGATGACCTTCAGCGCTCGAATAACGTTGGACCAGATCCAGTCGCTCAACGGGCACATATAGTTTCGCCTCGTCCGCATAATAGAGGAGCATGAACTCGCCCGTCCTTGGTCCAAGATCAAGCGTCTGCAAACCCCCAAAGCGGCCGATGCCGTGATCGATATGCACGACGAAATCTCCTGGTCGCAGATCGCGAAAGTCAGACAGGAAAGCAGCGGCTTTTGAACGTCGACGGCGCCCCTCTGATCGTTTCGTGTCAGCTGCCGCGCCACGCCGTTCGACCGATGCGACGGCCTCGTCAAACACGTCAGATTCCACGTGGACGATGAGCTTGGAATTTGGGAGCTCAAAGCCACTGCTCAACCGACCCACAGTGATTATTACCGCAGGCCTTCCACCAGCATCCCCTTCAGCCACGAGAGATAACCGGGCTTCGATTTGATACTCGCTGAGGATCTCGCTGATACGCTCGGCGACGCCGAGGCTGGGCATAACGAACAGAACGGTTTCAGTTTCTTCGATTGCAGTGCGAACGTCCGCAACAAGGTCACCGATTCGACCGTGATATCTCATCGCTGATTTCGCCGGCCATTCGAACTCCGTTGCATAGTCGGCAATCGGAAACAGGAATAGTGGACGTCTCGGGCTGCGACCGCGTCCTATTTGCACTTTCGGCGCCTCAGCGTCGAGTGAAATCTCCTGATCCACTTCAGCCGCAGCGCGTCCGAGTGTGCGCAGTTCCATTCTTTGCCGCGCAGCAATAAGACTCCGGAGCTCTTCGACCGACAGATACAGATCCTCGGGTGGCAGTGCGATATCATCGGCTTGATCGATTTCGTTGTAGCGGCGCGCTAGCTCGTCATAATCATCGCTAAGGTAAGCCTCGATTCCACCTGGCTCATCGATCACCAAAACCGCGTCTTTCAGATGTTCGAAGATGCTCGAGTTACAGTTCTTGATAATGGGGATCAACCATTCCCAGCCGGCGAAGGCTTCGCCCTCATCCGCGAACGCGGTCCGATCTCGCAGGGACCTTGCATATCGATCCTCACCCCAACGAGCGCGGGCTGCTTCGGCCCACGCTTGAAAATCGCGCGAGGTCACAGACAACTCATGCATCGGAGGCACATCAACTTCAGAAAGCTGGCCCGTTGAGAGTTGCGTTTCGGGATCAAACTCTCTAAGCGAATCGATTGTGTCACCGAAGAACTCGACGCGTATGGGCAAGTTGAGACCCGGAGGCCAAATATCGAGGATGCCTCCACGAATTGAAAACTCTCCCACGCCCGATACGGGGTCCTCACGCATATACCCTGTCGCGATCAGTTTTTCGACGAGTTCTTCCGGCGAAATATCGAGGTCACGTTTCAACACTGTTCCGGCATTGGCGATCGCTGAAGGGTCAACAGTCTTTCTGGCCAGCGCGCGAGCGGTGAGCAGCACAAAATCGTGCGACTCACGACGCAAGCGCCAGAGCGCCAGGGCACGATGTTCAAGTGTCTGTGGGTGAGGTGATACACCGGCGTAAGGATCACTCTCCGAGGCCGGGAGTATCAGCACTTCCGAATCGCAACTCTCTTTTCCTGCGAGAGCGCAGTACCAAGATTTCAGATCGCGTTCCCAGGGTTCGAGGTCGCGCGTGGACTGAGTCACGACTGCGAATTTCTTGCCACTTTCCTTCTGCAACGCAGCGACGGCAAGCGCCCGTGCTGATCCGGCTACTAACCCACTGACGGAAACAACGCGCGCACCGCTTTGCAGTTGCTTAAGAACTTGCTGAAACTCTGACGAGTCTTTGACGAGCTGCAGAGTGTGTTGTAATGCGGTCCCTGCTTGAATGGTACTGCTCATAAAAACTTCACCTCATAAGCAAAGCGCAAAGAGGCAAGCGCGGCGCT
>DATBSH010000484.1:0-9039 GCA_036559885.1 Pyrinomonadaceae bacterium | reverse complement strand
TATCAGCATCTACCGCAGAATTGGTATCAGCAGCCAAGTTGCCATTCGGCTTACCGCTGAACTTGCGTAACAGAACATCAATTTCTTTGTTTGGTTCGCGACTCATTTCCACAGAACAACATCCAACATCAGAACGGCTTAAGTGCTCAAACTTGCGTCAATATCCGCTTTAAATACCGGTTTTACCTAAGACACTCTCCAGATCCGTGTCGAGGTACTGTGCCACTTCTGAAAACGACCGTTCCGTTTCAGCTTTCGTCCAGCCCCTTTCTGAGATCAGGATTTCGCCAACTCGCCGCCGCAGCTGGGTGTGAACCTTCGTTAATCGCCGGCTAGCGGTTGCTTCGTGTACACCCAACACTTTCCCGGCTTCGTGCAGACGAAGATTGTCGAAATAATACAGCTTCACTAACAAACGATCCTCCGGCGTCAATTCTTTAACTGCGGTGTTCAGCGCATTCTGCATGTCTCTTTCTGCAAATCTGTTCGACACAACCTGCTCCGGATTCTGTCCGGTCGATGCAACTGCTGTTTGTAGTTCCGTCATTGGCGTCTCGCGCGCGAGCCGATCTAAATCGCCGTCTTCATCAGCCTGCACCAACCGCGCTTGTTTGCGATAGCTGTCTACGGCCAACTGGGCTACGACGGCACGGAGCCAACCTGCCAGCGATCCGCGGCCGGAGTAATAGGCCAGCTTGCTGGCGGTTTTTCCGTCTTTGCGAGTGCGCAGACCATAGAGTTCGGCCCAGATTGATTGGGCCAGATCCTCGGCTGCATCTTCATTTGAGCTCGCTGACCGCGCAGCTGATCGCACAGTGGCACTAAAGCGCTCCACCAGTTCGTTCCATGCCTTTTCATCGCCGAACTCACACGCGACTATTAGACAAAGATCATCTGCTTGCATCTCGTCGATGAACTTTGAGATCTGTTGCGCAGACGCCTTCGGATCGTCTCGCAACACGTACTTCTCGACAGCCGCACCGACTCGGGGCAGAATCGACTCGACAGTCAGCGAATGATTGTCGGCAGCTCGGGAAAGCAGCCGCTTCGCCGCTTCGTTCAGGAGTTTCTGAATTTCACCGCTTTTAGCGTCCACAGGGGAACTCACGACTGCGCGCAATCCTATCATGCTTAATACGCCCGAAAACCCGCTTGGGTCCGTTAGTTTGATGTCGGTGCAACAATGAAGTTGCCGGGCGGCACCCCGGGAGTTTTGACACCCTCAAATCCGCTGAGCTAGATTTCCAAAAGTACCTTTATCGCTGACTGAAAATGCTTCGAGTTACCGAGCTCTTCCGTTCAATTCAAGGAGAGTCGACCCATGCTGGTCGGCCCTGTGCGTTTGTTCGACTGACCGGGTGTCCCATGCGATGCGTCTGGTGTGACAGCGAATACACGTTTACCGGCGGTGAGCATTACTCGCTAGAACAGATACTGGATCAGGTGCGTGCTTTCAACTGTCAATTGGTTGAGGTCACGGGCGGAGAGCCACTTGCACAGAAGGAGGCGCTCGATCTCATAAGGCTGCTATGTGACGAAGGCTACGAGGTCCTGATTGAAACAGGTGGTTATGTTTCAACCGAGGGCGTGGATGAACGAGCAGCAATCATTCTCGACGTGAAATGCCCTGCTTCAGGAGAAGAACCGCGCAACCACTGGCCCAACGTGGAACGGCTGCGTGCGGATAAAGACGAGGTCAAGTTTGTAATTGCCGATCGCGCTGACTGGGAATATGCACAAACGACCATCGCGAAGTATGACCTGGAACGGCGAGCGAAGGCTGTGCTCATATCTCCCGTGTGGGAACAGATAGATCTGCGAGAAGTGGCTAATTGGATTTCACAAAGTGGATTGAATGTGCGAATGCAGTTACAACTGCACAAATACATTTGGGGCCCAGAGGCTCGAGGTGTTTGATGGGCGGCTCTGAAGAAATCATCAGCGAAACGTCGCGGGCGGAAACAGACACCAGGCTGGCTGTCTGCCTTGTGTCAGGAGGGATGGATTCCTGCGTAACAGCAGCGATCGCCGCTCGAGAAAACGATGAGATGGCCTTCATGCACGTTTCCTATGGTCAATTAACAGAACGTCGGGAGCGACAGTCGTTTGAAGACATTGCCGATCATTACCACGTAAAAAATCGACTCGTGATCAACTTGAAACATCTCGCATCGATAGGTGGCTCATCATTGACAGACACTCGCATTCCAGTGACTGAGGCCAACCTCAACAATAAACAGATTCCGACGAGCTACGTTCCATTTCGCAATGCGCATTTTCTTTCTGCAGCCACCAGCTGGGCAGAAGTGTTAGAGGCTAAGGCGATCTACATTGGTGCAGTCGCTGAAGACTCCTCTGGATATCCCGACTGCCGGCCGCAGTTTTATGACGCATTCCGACAAGTAATTAAGTTGGGCACCAAACCGGAAACACGAATCGAAATCAGGACACCTGTCATCCAAATGAGCAAATCAGAAATCGTCAAAGTAGGACAGAATCTTGCAGCTCCCCTGCAGCTTACCTGGTCGTGTTATCGAGAATCTGAAATTGCTTGCGGAAAGTGTGATTCATGCGCCCTGCGATTGAGGGCATTTCGTGAAGCTGGAATTGAAGATCCCATCCCCTACCAGCTTGACAGTAGTCGTTCTGCTTATTAAGTTTAAGCTTGCTTCTCAGTCGATTCTTACAACCAGAAAAGACGGTCAGTGCATCCTACGGGCTCTCTCCCGAATGTCGATCACTGACAATTATCGGAGGGGATACTCGAGATGATTCATAAGAACATTCTAGGAACCATTGCTGCGGCAATGGTCCTCGCGTTTGCAGCCGTCAGCGCGTCTGCCCAGGTCGGCGAACTTCGCGGTCACGTTTATATGCAGCAGGCAGATGGAAACAAAGCCCCTCTCGCCGACGCGGTTATCGACGTTTATCGCACCGACGTTAAAGGGGAATACCACACGAAGACTAACAAGAAGGGCGAGTTTGTATTTGCTGGTCTACCATTCGTCGGTGAATACACAATCGTAGCAAGCCACCCAACAGCGAAGGCCGGCTACGTAACGAAATTCAAAGTGGGCCGAAACATTCCGGCCGAAATTACCGTCACACCTGGCGACGGCTCCAAATTGACGCTCGACGATCTGAAGAACGCAGCAGCAACAGGTTCGTCGGCGGAGGGTAACGCTAAGACAGGTAATACTGGAGAGAGCGCAGCGGAGCGTGCAAAACGCGAAGAGCTGATACGAAAGAACGCAGAGATTGAGGCGAATAACAAGAAGATCACTGATGCGAACGCGGTGATCAATCGTACCTTCAAAGCTGGTAACGATTCGTTGACCGCAGCAGTGGCGGCATCTAAGGCGCAGAATGCTGACGAAGCTATTCAGAAGTACACCGAAGCCGTAACCCAATATGACGAGGGTCTCGCGGCTGACCCGGAACAACCTGCCCTCTTAACCAATAAAGCCCAAGCACTAAAAGGACGCGCCATAGAAAAGTTTAACCAGGCCATCCGCGCAAAGAACCTGGACGACGCGGCCAAGACCGCAGCTTTTGACGCTGCGAAAGCGGATTTCAAAGCCGCCAGTGGTGCTTCAAATAAGGCCGTCGAGTTTATCAAAGCGCAGACGGCGCCCACTGATCCAACTGAGGTAGCACGTTACAACGCTAATAAATACGCCGCCTTTGCTACGAATGCTGAAGCCATGCGGCTATTTGTCTCAAAGGTTGATCCGACCCAAGCTGAGGCGGGTTTAACGGCGTTTCGGGACTACATCGCCCTGGAGCAAGACCCGGCAAAGAAGGTCAAAGCGCAGCTCGACTCAGCGCAGATGCTGCTTGACTCGGGTGCGGCAGACAAAGCATTTACGGAGTTTCAGGCGCTTGTCACCGCCCAGCCCGATAATCCTGATGCAAATCTGGGCGCCGGCCTGGCGCTTTTCGCCACCGGCGATAAGACCAGGTTCCAGGATGCCGCGAACTATCTCCAGCACTTCGTCGATGTCGCCCCTGAAACGCATGCAATGAAAGCGGATGCCAAGGCAATCTTGACCGAACTAAAGAACACTGAAAAGGTGGTTCCTGAGAAAACTCCGCCGAGGCGGAAGCGACCGTAACAACCCTCAAAACCCAAGCCTCAGGCCGCAGTCACCGGAAGGTTGATTGCGGCCTTTTTTCACCTCATTCCAGTCACTCTGTTCCAGCATTTTCTGTGAATAATCCGGCCATTTTTGCTGGAAATTCGCATATTGACACTCCCTCTGTTCAAACAGTACTATAAGTGCGCAACGATGTTGTGCGTCGTCGTTGAAGTTTTCTGGGCCACCTCGAAGTTTCCGTCAGCAACTCTTCCACCCCAAACCATGGGGAAAAATCCGACGATATTTTGACCTCGACATGTCAGCCAAATTAGGCGAAATCTTAGTACGCGAGAATCTGATTAGCGCTCAGCACTTGCGTGAAGCACTCGATTATCAACGTGAACACGGCGGCCGTCTGAGCTTCAACCTCGTGAAGCTAGGGCTTGTTAGCGATGACGTTGTCACGGCTGTGCTCTCCAAACAGTACGGCATCCCTTCGGTCAATCTAGACCTCTTCCACATCGATGAGAGCGTGTTGCGGCTAATTCCACCAGAAGTCGTTCACAAACATGCAGTGCTTCCGCTCTCTAAGGTTGGCGCAACACTTACGCTCGCGATGGTGGATCCCACCAACGTCTTCGCCATCGACGATGTTAAGTTCATGACGGGCCTAAACGTTGAGCCGGTCGTAGTTGCTGAAGCGAGCATTCAACACGCCATAGGGAAGTATTACGGCGCTTCTAAAGAAATTGAGCTTGCCTCAAACCTCCAGGATGAGCTCGCTGACGAAGGTAGGTCCAACGGCGGCGGCAGCATAACGCACGCAGATCTCGTTTCACTCGACACAATCGATTTCGAATCCACTGGTGCGGCCGAGGACGTTGAAGTCGTAGAAGACAACGAAGAAATTGATCTAACAACGTTGTCGCGACTTAGCGAAGATGCGCCCGTCGTCCGACTAGTGAACGTATTGCTCGTTGATGCTCTACGGCGAGGCGCTTCCGATATTCACGTTGAGCCTTACGAGAAAGAACTACGTATTCGGTTCCGGATCGACGGCGTGCTGTACGACGTCATGCATCCGCCCCTAAAGATGCGCGACGCGTTGATCTCACGCGTAAAGATCATGTCGAAGCTCGACATTTCTGAGAAGCGCCTTCCGCAAGACGGCCGCATTAAAATCAAAGTCAAAGTAGATTCGCGTTCACGAGAACTCGATTTTCGTGTTTCGACGTTGCCAACATTGTTCGGCGAAAAGGTTGTTCTTCGTCTCCTCGACAAAGAGAACCTGATGCTGGACATGACCAAACTCGGTTTTGAGCCCGCGTCATTAACAAAGTTTCAGCGGAACATCGCGAAACCTTATGGAATGGTTCTGGTTACTGGGCCGACTGGAAGCGGAAAGACGAACACGCTCTACTCTGCCTTGCAGTCGCTGAACACAATAGATACGAACATCATGACTGCTGAGGATCCGGTTGAGTTCAACCTGATGGGTATCAATCAGGTGCAGATGAAGGAACAGATCGGATTGAATTTCGCTGCTGCGCTCCGTTCATTCCTTCGTCAGGACCCAAACATCATCCTCGTTGGTGAAATCCGCGATTTCGAGACGGCGGAAATCGCCATCAAAGCTGCTCTCACAGGCCACATGGTACTCTCAACCCTTCACACAAACGACGCACCATCCACGATTTCCCGCCTCATGAACATGGGCATCGAACCTTTCCTCGTTGCCACCAGCGTAAACCTCATACAGGCCCAACGACTGATTCGCAGAATCTGCAAAGACTGCAAACAAGAGCACCCCACCCCGCCTGAAGCTCTCATGGAAGTCGGTTTCACTGCGGATGAAGTCAAGAAACTCAAAACGTACAAAGGCAAAGGCTGTTCAACCTGTAATCAAACTGGGTACAAGGGGCGAATTGGACTCTACGAAGTGTTGGAAGTAACCGACGAGATTCGTGAATTAATTTTGATCGGGGCGTCCGCACTCGAGTTACGAAAAAAGGCGATCGATGACGGAATGCTCTCCTTACGCGAGTCAGGGCTACACAAGATTCGCAATGGCGTTACCACGATTGAGGAAGTGGTCCGTGAAACTGTCGCCTAGCCGAGGAGAAATCTTATGTTGAAGAGAACAATCGCAATATCGCTGTTGCTTCTGCTGTCCGTAGGCCTTCTATTGCCACTTGCGGGTTCAAATGCGCACGGCGTACGACAGAACTCTGAAATTGGACAGCGTCGACATCATCGATACAGGTCACGTGCCTGGTGGCGTCGATATCGTGCACGCTTGCGGAAGAAGCGTGCTGCCACCGCAGCCGCGTTGGCCCACCGGAATGCGTTGCTGACGCTGCCGGCAAACTTGAATCTCGGAAACTTCGTCGTGGTGCCGGAATCTTCTACTGCGACAGTCGCGAACAACACGACATATACACCGGCGCCTGTCGTTGAGGCCCCGACAATTGCAATGCCTGCGCCTCAGGCTTCCGCGATCGCACTGCCTGCTGTTAAAGCCCCGGCAATCGCAATGCCCTTAGTTAACAACACAGCAACCTTACTGCCTGCGATTAAGGCTCCGGGAATAGTGCTGCCTGGCAAGAGGGCTCTCACTAGCGCCGCGGCGCATGTGGTTAACACGCCGTTTATGAAAGCTACAAACGTGCCGGCTGTGGCGCCGACAGTTGTGACGTCCACAGCAGCAGGACCGATTCTAGTGAACACGCCAGTCGTTGTGAACACGCCTACGACCAGGGCTGCTGTAGAAGCGCGTCCCGTAACCGAGGCGAAGGTTCTGCCGAAGAATCCGATGACTCCTCTTCCTGGCCAACTCAGCATTTCTGTAGTTGCTCTGAGCCGTCCCAATCCAGCGTTTTTGACCGCACGAGAGGAAGCCAAGCTGTTGTCCGGTGTTGCGGTTGCTGATCTGCGACGGATCGTCATCGACAGGATGATTAATACCGGCGGTTGGGTAACTAACGATTACGTGCGCGAGATCAATGGTGGTCGAGTCTTCGTCGTCACCGCCCGGACTCCAAGAAACGGACAGACACCCGAAAAGGCGTGGACGTTCTATTTCACGGAATCTGGCGGAAGGATCTACAGCCTGACCACAGACTCTCCGGTTGAGCAAACAGAACGAATGAGTAAAGAAGCTGAGCGTTTCATTGGAACACTTCGCTCAACAAGTCTCGAGAGATAGTGGCTCGACGACAACTCACTCCTTCTCAACTGACCTTTTTTAGCAGGAGACGCTAATCACATGCGACTGAACGAAAACGTCCCGCAGATCTCACTCTCCGAATTGCTGCGACGTCTTTCTGAACTCGGCGGTTCCGACTTGCATATCACTACTGGATCACCGCCGCAGGTCCGTATTGACGGTCATCTCCGACCTTTAGACCAGTACCGGGTGCTCACCTCAGCTGATACGAAACAGCTCGCTTACTCTGTATTAACTGATGCGCAGAAGCATCGATTTGAAGAGAATCTCGAGCTCGACTTCTCGTTTGGCGTGAAAGGTCTGTCGCGCTTTCGCGCCAATCTCTTCAATCAGCGTGGGGCGGTCGGCGCGGTGTTTCGTGCTATTCCTTACGAAATCAAGGCGTTTGAAGAGTTAGGTCTGCCGCCAGTCGTCAAACAACTTTGCGATAAGCCGCGTGGTTTGATTCTCGTAACTGGCCCAACCGGTTCCGGAAAGTCCACTACGCTCGCGGCAATGATCGACAAGATCAATCGCGATCGGCACGAACATATTCTCACGATAGAAGACCCAATCGAGTTTCTGCACAACCACAAGAACTGTCTGGTGAACCAGCGCGAAGTGAGTGCTGACACTCATGGGTTTGCGAATGCTTTACGTACTGCGTTACGGCAGGATCCCGACATCGTGCTGGTCGGCGAAATGCGCGATCTCGAAACGATTGAATCGGCTTTGCGGATTGCTGAAACAGGTCACCTCACGCTGGCGACGTTGCACACGAATTCAGCATCTTCAACGATCAACCGTATCATCGACGTATTCCCGGCAGACCAACAGTCACAAGTTCGAGCACAGCTTTCACTGGTTCTCGAAGGCATCCTGTGTCAGGCGTTGTTGCCGAAGTCAGAAGGAAAAGGTCGCGCGATGGCACTGGAGGTCCTGGTACCGAACGGCGCGATTCGCAATCTGATTCGCGAGGATAAAGTCCACCAGATCTATTCGATGATGCAAACTGGTCAGGACAAATACGGAATGCAGACTTTCAACCAATCACTGGCTACGCTGTATCACCGCCGGCAGATCTCGCTCGACACCGCGTTGCAGCGCTCCTCAAATGTTGATGAACTTCGCGAGCTGATCGATCGTGGTTCGGGTATCAACACCCCTGGCAAACCGACCGCACCTTCCGGAGGACATCCCAGTCCCTACGCACAAGCCCGCCCGGTTGGCTCACGGCCAACTATGCCGGGTAACCGGTAAACAGAAAGTAATTCCTGGAGCTCAGAGTCATGCCTACCTATGTTTTTAAAGGCCGCAACCGATTGAACGAAGTAGTTGTCGGCGAACGGGTCGCAGACAACCGCGAAGCTTTACGACAGATCCTTCGTCGCGAGCAGGTAACGCTCACTTCCGTTAAAGAGAAAGGCCGCGAGATTGGCATTCCTAAAATCGGTGGGCGGAAGAAGGTTAAGTCGAAAGATAAATCAATCTTCACCCGGCAGTTCTCGGTGATGATCGATGCCGGTCTACCACTCGTTCAGTGTCTGGAGATTCTGGCCCAACAGCAGGACAACAGGTATTTCCAACAGATTCTGATGCAGGTACGGCAGGATGTTGAAGAAGGCTCAACCCTGGCCGCAGCGATGGCCCGACATCCGCGGGTATTTGATCAGCTCTACACGAACATGGTCGAAGCTGGTGAAACCGGCGGTATTCTCGATCTCATTCTTCAGCGCTTGTCGACATTCATCGAGA
>DATBSH010000483.1:0-19423 GCA_036559885.1 Pyrinomonadaceae bacterium | reverse complement strand
TCTGCACGAAGCTCGGAGCAAGTACGGGTCGCCGAAGCTCTCAACGAGCTCCACAGTACGGCGGGCGTCCTACTAGTTGACGCACAGGGACACGGACTAATTTCGGCGAAGATCGCGTCAACTGTCCACGATACGTTTCATGCTTTCATGCTCTCCGAACTCGATCATCACGGAACGACGACGCCGGAGCTTTTTGAAAACATCAACCTGCGTTTGGCGCATTCGGTTACAGCTCGTAACGCACTTGGTGTAAGTGAAGAAAATGCGCGCGAGATTGCGACTATGCTTTATGGCGAAGTGCATCCGTACGGCTATTTCCGATTTGTAAATTTTGGACACCCGCCGCCGCTGGTGTTCTCTGCTGAATATCGAAAATTTGTGGAGCTGGACAAAGATCGAATGGTCCAGTTCCTGCCGTTGGGTTTGCAGATCCCCTCAGATCATCCGGATCGTAAGCGGTATTTCTCAATGCGACTTCGGAGCAGGCCGGCTAACTTATCTGATGTTGCCGAAATTACGCTAATGAGCCCGGGCGACATTCTTTTTCTTTATACCGATGGCGTCTATGACGGGAGCGATGCTGAAGAACGGCAACACCTCGAAGTTGTGATGCAGGAGCACTATTCAAAATCAGCGAGAGACATCTGCACTGCGGTGCTGGAACACGCCACAAAAGAAGATGACCGTCTAAGACAGATTGGACAAGGGGATCAGATTGACGACAAAACAGTCTTCATCATTAAGCGGCAGTGAAGGAGTACAAGTTCGTTAAGACAAACCGTTGCAAGCTGAAGATCCAAATGTCTCTGGAAGACTGACGGCTGCCGATACCGCGCACGCCGAGCCCATCAATATTGTCATTTAGCGTATGCGCGCATAGGATAGGCGCGACTTCTTTAATTCTCACCGACTCACATGCATGTCATCACTCGCAAACGGCTTAATGAATTTGCCGACACTCACCCAGAAGCCAGATCGTCTCTTGCTCACTGGTATCAGTTAGTGAAGCACAACAACTTCTCAAATTTCGCGCATTTGCGAGAGACCTTCCCATCTGCGGATCAAGTTGGAGGGCTCACCGTCTTCAACATCGGCGGGAATAAGGTGCGTTTAATCGCAGCCGTCCACTATAATCGTCGGAAGATTTACATTCGAGCGGTGCTAGTTCATGCCGAATACGACGAGCAGCGCTGGAGGAAATGAGTAAAATGCAAGAGCTCGACGTGACCAAGACTGAAGCCGCGTGGTCCTCGCTGGCCGAAAGGGTCTATGTCCCGCATTCCGAAGCAGAGTACCGGCGGCTCGTAGCACTCCTCGACTCGTTCATAGACGAAGTCGGCGAAGACGAATCGCATCCGCTGGCATCGCTCATGGAAGTCGTTGGTGTACTGATTGAGAAATACGAGGATGACCATGTTCCTGGGTTAGCGGATGGTTTACCGGAACGTCTTAGATAACTATGCAGACTTAGCGGAAAGTGCTCGGCAGTTTTTCATTACTCTCTCTCTCTCGAAGCGGATGCTCTTAATGTGAAGATAAACGTACATGCAGACAGAATGGGAAGGATTAGCAAGCAGAACAACCCCGCCGAGTATGAGGCGATTATCAGGGCCAGTGCTGATGATTTGCAGTTATTCGCTGAGCGGATTGAAGCCCTATTTCACGACTATCGGCGCGACCTGGAATTGATTGCAAAGGGTTTTGATGAAGCTCTTAAGTTGCTGGATCCTTCGACGAGTACGGGAGTGGAAGAGTTGCGAGGCATGCGACGTGAAGCGCAGAAACTAACAGAGACCGCTAGCGAGGTTAAACCCAAAGTCGCCGTTCTACGGCATGTCTTTGAATCATTGCGTGACGCTAATCACGATCCTCGATTAACTAAAGCCGCGCACAGGCTTGTTGCTTTTGCCGATCACCTGAGCACTGCATATGAAGATCTTGAAACTCTGACTCTGAAGGTTTCTTTTTCGGCTGACCAAAAGTAACCGCAGTCACAGCCAGGTCGTCAATACGACTCATAGCTCCTGTCAGCAGCTTCATGGAGCTAACCCTTAGCGTGAAGCTTTAGGAGTTTACGACGACTCAGATTGGACAACAGGATCAGATTGACGACAAAACAGTCTTAATCATCAAGCGAGAGTGAAGAACGCGTCAACGCACGCTCGATACGACGGGGTACCCGCGTTCCAACCAGCCTTCCAGCCCACCAGCGAGCGGTCGCACGTTTGTGATTCCTTGCCGCTTTAGTGCGAGCGCCACACGGGCGCTCGTCGCTTCGTTTGGTCAAGAGCAGTAGAGCACCAAAGTCTTTCCATGCGGTAGCTCGCCTCCACGTTCTTCAAGTTTCTCAGCAGGCAATCGCATCGCTCCGGGTAGAGTCCGAGGCTCGGCCTCGTCCTCCAGCGCGTGACGAAGGTCAACGATCAAGAGGTCCGCGCCTGAGTCCAACTCCGCCTTCAACTGCTCCGGGGTGATGCGCGCTACGCGCAGTGAGCGAAGGAATCTGCGTCGCTGCGCGTACTTCCACCCAACGTAAGCCGCAAGGCCGCCGACAAAAAGTACGGTCAGCAAACCGCCGAAGCGGGACGCGTACGCGACGACATCTTCCAACTGATCGCTGAACAAGTAGCCAAGCAGTTCGAACGTCCCGATCCAGAGCAGGATGCCTAGTCCGTCAAAGAGCAGAAAGCGTGAGCGCGCGAGTCCGTAAACTCCCGCCATCGGGGTGGCCACAGCGCTGATGCCGGGAACGATCTTGCCGACGATCAACGTCTTCGCGCCGTATCGCGCGAAGGTGTTCTCGGTGCGTCGTACGCAGTAGTCAGGCTCAAGTGAGATGCGGCAGAGGACCTGAAGGACGCGAATGCCGCGCAGTCGCCCAATCTCGTACCACACAAGGTCTGCGATCATCGCCGCGCTGAAGGCGACGAAGATCGTCGCGCCAAAGCTCAACTGACCAGTGTGTGCGAGCGCGCCCGCGGCTATGATGAAAGGTGTGGAGGGCAGCGGTACCCCTAGTTGCTGCGCCAGCACCGAGGCGAAAAGCACGATGTAACCGTGCCTGACGAGGAACTGAAGCGTGTCACTCATGCTGGTAATGATTCACCGATACAGCTATTCCCGATTCGCTCCCATGAGATCAAAGAAAATGAAAGGCCCAATCATGCGACGCTTAGCAGCTGGTAATACTCGCCAACTTCGAAACTGCCAAGGAGGCGCGGTCTTTGATTGAGCAACAGTTCGATCACTGGTTGATCTCCGAACTACCTCAGTTCAGCCGGTACTCGGTGGCACACTTCGGACAAAATATGAAGGTATCCAGCGACATCTACGGAATGAGATACGGAACTAGCCAATCGAATGTTGCTTCGCGGTATCGTACAACGGCTTCACACCGAAGTACCAAGAACTTAACCAGCATTTAAAAGCGCCACCGTGATCAGATCGGTCTGCAAACGAATAGGCGTTTCTGTGTGTGACCATATGCCGCCATCGGGGACACATGCGGTCGCTGAGATAAGCTAAATGTGCTGGAACAAACTGCACAAGCGCTTTTTTTTTTGGCTCCGCTCATTCATGTGTCTACACCAAACACCTCGCATAAGTCGGACCAACAGATGGGATCAAGTTAGAACCTTTTCGTATCGCCAAACTTCAAGCGGAAACGCTCCGTTTGCCGTCTCGGCATAATTGATCATGTTGCCCGTTCGGCGCCATCCGCATTTCTCATAGAAACGGGCGGCCCGCTCGTTTCCAATTGCGCAGGCTAGCCAGTCAGTCTCAACACCTTGCACGCAGGCGAGCTTCAGCATCAGCGACTAGTTCTACAGCGATGCCGGAACCACGCGATTCAGCTGCGACGAACAATTGATAGAGCTCTTCGTCCTTGACGACGCAGAATCCCACGGGTGCTCCTGCTGTCCCTACTACGCGGACACTCGGCAGAGATGCCTGCATTCTTTCTCTGAAGCTATCGAATGTGCGGAGACGAGTTAATTGCTCAGGCACTAAGTGCGCGTGCGCATCACGCTACGCGTCGTACCAAATCTTTGCCAGCTGGTGGACTTCACGTTGTTCAGCGTTTCTTACCGTCATGCCATGCAACGCCAAGAGCCAAGAGCTTAGCTCTTTGCTCCTTGCTCTTAATGGTTTGAATTTCACACTACTTCCGAGCATCAAGCGGCGGAATGGCCGAGCGCGGCGGTCGGTTGGTTATGCAACAAAGTTGCCTCATTCACTTTCTTCAATCAGGTTGAATTTCAGATAATCCTCCATACTCTCCGTAGACCAAGACTCCTTAAGTGACCGCGAACTGTCATCTGCCCATATGCGGTCACTAACGCTCGAATTTTCGCCGGGAAAATATTGATCGCACACTGGATTATCAGTGGCCGTGGTTTTGCAGTGCAGCAGCGACGTGGTTCTTCAATGTAGACACAGGCTGAGAAGTAAGGCGGGGCTATGGCCTGTGTCCCGAAGAGGGTGGGCTGCAGTGGTGAGCGAAAGGCTCAACAACGGCCCACCCTTCGGCGGAACAAATATGCAACCGTTTGGAGCAAGAGTCAGCGAGGATTGTTATGCAACGATTAAAAGATACTTTGATCAGGCATAGATTAGCGATCTCTATCCTGTTTTCAATTTCCGTCCTTGCTCTGGCTGGGCTATTCGTTTTTGGACGATCAAACACTCCGGCACAAGCTCCTCGACCGCCCTTAACCGTCGAGGTAGTTGAAGTTGTGCAGAAGGATGTCCCGCTTTACAGCGAATGGATTGGCACGACTGAAGGGTTAGTTAACGCCGAGATTAAGGCCCAGGTCACAGGCTATCTGTTGAGACAGAATTACAGGGAAGGCTCCTTTGTCAGGAAGGGTGAGTTGTTGTTCGAGATCGATCCCAGACCTTTCCAGGCAGCACTTGATCAAGCAAATGGCCAAGTTGCGCAGTACGAAGGACAAATTGAACAGGCTCTATCGCAAGTTACGACCGCCGAAGCACAAATTGAGCGCGCCGACAGCCAGGTGTCGCAGGCACAGGCAGACGTTGCTCGGTCTGAGGCTAACCAAGTCAAAACCCAATTAGATGTAAACAAGTACCGTCCACTCGCCGAGCAAAAAGCAGTCACCCAACGTGACTACGACAATGCGGTGCAGGCGAATATCGCTGCTCAAGCTGAGGTTGAGTCGGCGAAAGCAGGACTTCAAGCTGCACGAGCGCAGTTGGCCCAAACAAAAGCACAACTCAGTGTTGCGAAAGCCGGCGTTGCGACCGCGCGCGGACAACTTGAGAACGCAAAAGCGGCAGTGAAAACGGCAACGTTGAATTTAGGGTTCACGAAGATCGCTTCGCCCGTGGATGGCATTGCCGGCATCGCTGAGGCCCAGGTAGGTAATCTCGTGAGCATCGCAAGTCCACCGCTTACGACCGTATCCACACTAGATCCGATCAAGGTCTATTTCACACTGTCCGAGCAGGAGTACCTGAATTACACACGGGCAACACGCAATGAGTCAGAGCAAAATGGCGACATGCTCAATCTTCAGTTGGAATTGATCCTTTCCGATGGTTCGACCTATCCGGCACCGGGTCGGTTTGAATTCGCTGATCGAGAGGTAGATCCAAAAACCGGCGCAATCCGGCTAGCTGGTCTGTTTCCGAATCCCGGCAACGTTCTTCGTCCGGGCCAATATGGCCGGGTACGTGCAGTAACGAAGATGAAGGAGGGGGCGTTAGTAGTTCCGCAAAGAGCTGTCACCGAGTTGCAAGGAACTTATCAGGTTGCTGTGGTAGGAGTCGACAAAAAGATCACTTTTCGTCCAGTGAAGCCTGGCGAGCGCACCGGGTCAATGTGGGTGATTGAAGACGGTCTTAAACCCGGTGAGACCATCGTCACTGAAGGCACGCTAAAAGTTCGTCCTGGGATGATCGTTAACACGAAACCCTTTACTGAAACCGTTGCTGCCACAAGTAATTGAGAAGCCATGATCTCGAATTTCTTTATTAAGCGGCCCATTGTAGCGATGGTGATCGCCATCATTACTGTCATCGTCGGTCTTATCGCAATGTTGGGTTTGCCGTTGGCTCAGTTTCCGGAGATCTTGCCGCCGCAGATTATTGTGTCAACGAACTACACGGGCGCGGACGCAGTCACAATTGAGCAGTCGGTCTCCACACCACTCGAACAGCAAATGAATGGTGTGGATAACATGCTGTACATGCAATCAATCAATGCGAACGATGGCACTGAACAGTTGCTGGTGACATTCGGCGTTGATACGGATGTCAACATCGATCAGGTGAACGTGCAGAATCGTGTGGCCCAGGCTGAACCCAACTTGCCCACCGATGTTAGTCAGTTCGGACTTAGTACGCGCAAGTCGACTGGATTACCGATGCTGGTCTTTGCTCTCTACTCGCCGAACCAGACTTACGGTTCATTGTTCCTTGCGAATTACGCGAACATCAATATCAACGATGTGCTTTATCGCGTACCGGGTGTTGGTGAAGTGAGAGTGTTTGGTTCAAGTGATTACGCCATGCGGATTTGGGTCAAACCAGATGCACTGTCGAAGCTTGGGCTAGCCGTTCCCGATTTAGTTAAAGCGGTCAAAGAACAGAGCAACGTGAATCCGTCAGGCCGCATAGGTGCGGAACCCGCCCCAGAAGGCATGGAAAAGACGTACACCGTAAGAGCCCAAGGTCGCCTTCAGACTCCAGAGGAATTCGGACAGATTGTAGTACGCGCAAACAACGACGGCTCAGTCGTCAGATTGAAAGACGTCGCCCGCATTGAGTTGGGGGCACTCAATTATCAAACGAGTAACCGCATGAACGGTCAGCCGAGTGCGATTGTGGCTGTTTTTCAATCCCCTGGCTCGAACGCACTTGCTACAGCAAATGCCTTGAAACAAACGATGGAGGAACTGAAATCAAGATTTCCTCCGGACCTCGAAGCTTCAGTTGTATTCGACACGACGTTGCCGGTCAGTGAAGGTATCAAAGAGATTGTCACCACACTAATTGAGGCAATGATCCTGGTCACCCTTGTTGTATTTCTGTTTCTCCAGAACTGGCGAGCTACTCTTATTCCAATGATCGCGGTGCCCGTTTCGCTCGTCGGCACTTTCGCAGTCTTCCCTTTATTGGGCTTCTCGATTAACACCCTGTCACTGTTTGCCTTTGTGCTTGCTATTGGTCTGGTCGTCGACGATGCAATCGTGGTGGTTGAAGCAGTCGAACGACACATTGAAGAGGGACAATCTCCGCGTGACGCGACGTTTCAAGCAATGAAGGAAGTCTCGGGACCTGTTATCGCCATCGCACTGATTCTTTCCTCGGTCTTCCTGCCTGTCGCATTCATGGCAGGAATTCAAGGACGATTGAACAATCAGTTTGCCGTAACCATAGCGATCTCGGTGCTCATTTCAGCGTTCAATGCGCTAACGCTTTCACCGGCTCTGGCGGCGTTGCTGTTGCGGCCGCGAAAGCCAACGAAGGGCGTGCTTGGCCGGTTTTTCAATGGGTTCAACCGATTGTTTACGCGAGCGATGGATGGCTACGTCAACTGGAGTCACGCGCTAATTCGCAAAGCAGTCATCGGAGTATTGATCATCGCCGGCTTTCTCTTGGTAGATAGTTACTTCGGCCGAACACTTGCCACGAGCTTTCTTCCTGAGGAGGACTACGGATATGCCATGTTGCATGTGCAGCTTCCCGAAGCGGCCTCGCTGGAACGAACAGACCAGGTACTCAGAAAAGTAGAAGGCATTCTTTCCAAGACTGAAGGCGTGCGTTATCACACGTCAATCGGAGGCTTTAGCCTCCTCAATCGCATCTCTGCCAGCTACCAGGGCTTTTTCTTTATGAGCTTTCAGCCCTGGGATGAGCGCAAGTCCAGTAAGCTTCAGGCGCAGGCAATACTAGCAAAGATAAATGGCGCGCTCGCGACGCAAGTGCCGGAAGCGATCGCCTTTGCTTTTATGCCCCCCTCAATTCCCGGTTTAGGCAGTGCCGGCGGCTTTTCTTTCTGGCTTCAGGATCGTAGTGGTGGCTCAGTCGAGTTTCTCCAACAGAACCTAAACACATTTCTGGAGGCTGCGCGAAAGCGACCGGAGATTGGAGCAGTCACTACACAGTTTTCAGCTTCAGTACCGCAAATATATGCCGACGTGGATAGAGATAAAGCACTGAAACAAGGAGTAGCAATCGCTGATGTCTATCAGACACTGCAAGCCTATCTGGGCGGCCTCTACTTAAATCAATTCAATCGGTTCGGACGTCAATGGCGCGTCTATCTTCAGGCCGAAGGTGAGATGCGCAAGAGTGAGAACGACATCGGTAACTACTACGTCAGAAATAAAGATGGAGAGATGGTCCCACTTTCTGCACTTGTAACAACCCGCAATATCAGTGGGCCGGAATACACAAATCGTTTCAATTTGTACCGCGCTGTACAGATCCTTGGGGCAGCAGCGCCAGGCTACAGCTCGGGACAAGCGATGGCGGCACTTGAACAAGTCGCTCACGAGGTCTTGCCGCGTGAAATTGGATACGACTGGGCTGATCTTTCTTATCAGGAGAAACAAGCATCCGGCGGAGCAATCAAGTCATTCGCCTTGTCACTGGTTTTTGTGTTTTTGATTCTTGCGGCGCTTTACGAGAGTTGGTCGCTACCTTTCTCTGTATTGCTGACTGTCCCAATTGCGATCTTTGGTGCTTTTTTTGGTCTTGTTCTGCGGGGCTACGACCTGGATGTGTATTCACAGATCGGGTTAATTGTCCTGATCGGACTCGCCGCGAAGAATGCAATTCTAATTGTTGAGTTTGCGAAGATTGAACTCGAGAAGGGACGAGGTTTAGTCGAAGCGGCGCTCGAAGGAACTCGATTGCGCCGACGTCCTTTGATGATGACTTCGTTTGCATTCATTTTGGGCTGCGTTCCGCTTTGGTTTGCCAGCGGTTCCGGCGCGGCGGGACGGCGAATATTAGGCACGGTGGTAATTGGTGGCATGCTCGCCGACACGATCATCGCTAGCTTTCTGATTCCCGTAAGCTTCTATGTAGTCGAGAAATTGTCGATGAGGTTCAAGGGAAAGGGTGGCGAAATCTCGGAGTCGAGATTGGAGCCAGCATCAGGAGACTGAGTGTGAAGCAATTGAAGTTGATTAGAAGACGTCTGAGGAGACAGAGAATTGCAGGTTGGGAAGGGCGGTTTCCCGCCGCAGTCTTTAACAACGCTCAACTCCAAAACACAGGAGGGGAGTCGAGAGAGATGTTCAGTCATAAGAACATTACACTGGAGCTTGAGCGTAATGCGTCAGCGGGGGTAAACCGTCCTTCCGAACCTGCGAATTTTTCAATCTTGAGTACGATCGGTAAGAGTGTTGTTAGCTTGTTGCTGGTGGTTAGTACTCTTACCAGTGTCGTCGCTCAAGATAAGTATCCAACACCAACCGTACTCACGCCTGAACATTTTCGCAGCGGTGAGCCAGGGCCAACTGCTGAACAAAATTCGATCGGAGACCTTAAATGGTTTGAAGTCTTCAAAGATCCTGACCTTCAGAGTTTGGTCAGGACCGCGATGATCCAGAATTACGATTTGCGAGCGGCGGTTGAACGAATCAATGCGGCACGTGCGAACCTGGGTCTCGCTCGCTCTGAGCAATTTCCCCAGTTTGAGGCCAGTACGGACCTGACTACAACCCGCAACTCCCGAAACGGCCAGTTCACCAGCAATGGTCAGGCAAATAGAAGTCGCAGCTTCGGCAGTGTCTTTCTGAATCTATTAAATTTCGAATTAGACATTTGGGGACGGTTGCGCCAACAAACCAAAGCGGCGCGTGCTGAGTTACGAGCTAGTGAAGCAGACCGCAAGGCCGTGATGACCATAGTCGTAAGCGACGTTGCTACGGGTTACTTCAGCCTACTCGAGCTCGACAACGAGTTGGACATAGCAAAACGCACACTGGCAGCAAGAGAGGAATCGCTCCTACTGATCAAGCTGCAGCAGCAAGGCGGCGTATCCACAATGCTCGAGGTGCGCGAAGCGGAACAACTCGTTCTACAGGCATCCGAAACAATTCCTAACACCCAACGTCTGATTGAACAAACCGAGAATCAGATCAGCTTTCTCCTGGGAAATAACCCTGGGCCGATCCGGCGTGGTCGATCGTTGGCGCAGCAAGAGGAGCTGCCGGCAGTACCGCCGGGTTTGCCCTCAATGTTGCTTGAACGCCGGCCCGATATAAAAGCTGCCGAGGAAAATCTCGTCGCTCAACGAGCATTGGTTTCGGCTGCAAGGAAAGCGTACTTCCCGCGGATCAGTCTGACAGGACTACTTGGATTTCAGAGCAATCAACTCTCGAGTCTTTTTACGCAGCCAAGTGGCGTATGGAGTTTTGTGCCGCAGATTACCCAGCCGATCTTCACCGCCGGTCGTCTCAAGTCAGGCGTTAAATCCGCGCAGGCGCAACGAGAGCTCGCCGTCGTTCAGTATCAGGCCACAATACAGAATGCCTTTAGAGAAGTTTCGGATGCACTGATCGCATACCAAAAGGTAAAAGAGATTCGTACGCAGCAAGAGCAGCTTGTGGCAACTCTTAGAGACCGCTCCCATTTGGCCTACCTAAGATACAAAGGTGGAGTAGACACTTTGCTTAACGCTTTGGACGCAGACAGGGATCTATTCAACGCGGAATTAGACTTGGCCCAAACAAAACGTAACGAATTACTCTCGCTGGTCCAGCTTTACAAAGCTCTGGGCGGTGGCTGGCAGCAATGATCGAGCCAATCGGCAGACCATTCACAAAGATCACAAAACGGCTGTGTTGGCGTTTCAGACGATACTTCTAATGAAAAAGTGACACTTAAACTGAACGCCGGCTTAATTTAGTTTTACGAAGACGGTTTTCGAGTTTTGCAATTCGCACGCCGTGCTGTTAAATACGCGCGCCGCAACTACGGACGAACAAGGCACGTTAGCTCTCATGTCAATCTCCAACGAAATAAGTACGGATGTAGCAACCGCGATATTAACGGTGAGAAGTACCTCACCGGAAAGGCTGGTCGACTTAAAAAGAACCGTTCTGCTAGTTCATTCCATCTTACAGAAGTTGGACCAGGCTCAACTCAAAGTAGCCTTTGATCGCTCATCAGGATTGAGAGCTCGGTCACACGCGGCTGGTTCAACCGAAAAGTGATCAGTTCAAACACAGTTCTAGCGTTCGCGCGTCAACCCCACATGGTCACTCGAAAAGTTGGCTCGTTATGTCAAGTAAAGAGCTTCAAAGTGAGCTGATCTTTTTCAAGAATACGATCTCTTCAGAACCAACCAACATTCCGTCTGTCCTTTGATCAAACTCCTGACAATGCGGCTTTTCGAGATGTTTCTCGACGTGCTCACGGCTCAGCCAATTCTCAAAGAAGACAAAAACGGTTGGATCATCCGTTGACTGATATAGATCATAGGTAATGCATCCCTCTTCGCTTCGCGATGGAGCAATCAGAGCAAGGCATTCACGTCTGACTTGATCCTGCATTCCTTCTTTCGCTTTTACCCGCGCCAACACAGTTACAGTGACGTTCGCCATATCTTGAACAATGCGTTAGATCGAAAAGTTCTCGACTTCAAAGTTCTAAGTTCTAAGTCTCAATCTGTGCAACAAACCCCCAACTGCCCATTCTTCTGACAAGAAAGTATGACCGAACCGCGATGCGGTGCTTTTGAGTCTTTCTTGCGGCTGAAGCCGCTGCCTAATCTGCGTAACCTATGGACATGTCTAGACAATCAAATTCAGATCTCCAAACTCATGCCATAGATAATTGCGTGTTACTGCTTCCTCATATGCTTCGCGAATTTTTTCGGCAGGGAGAAATGCCGTCAGCAGGTCCAAGTGACTTGCCTCTGGTTCGTGTAATCCTGTGAGCAGACCATTCACGGCTCTGAGATTGTGACGGGCGGTTATCTTCAGTTGCGTATAGCCATGACCCGCCTGAATCATTCCAGTGGAGTCAACCACAGATTCGAGAGCCCTCACGACTGTAGTTCCAATGGCAATCACTCTGCCACCACGTTGATGAGCGTCGTTGACCTTCTCGGCAGCCGTCTGACTTACATAATATTCTTCTTCAGAGGCAAGATGTTGCGCGTCCAGATGATCATCGAGGTAAGACGAGAGGCCAGCGTGCAGAACTATGTACGCAGTTTGGACACCGCTCCGCTGTAGATTGAAAAGCAGTTTCCAGGTGAATGCGCGACCTGCTGAAGGCATTTCAGCCGAGCCGGGTTCACGGGCATAAACTGTCTGGTAATAATCAAGGCCCCATGGGGCCGAGACGTATTCATATCTAATGGGCCGTCCCAGCCGATAGAGCGTGTTGATTAGTTCAATTCCTTTTTGGGAAAACGTGAGCTTCCAAAGTCTCGGAATGTGCTCGTCGCGTTCGGATACCGACGCAGTTAACTCGTTACCAAGTCTGATCTGCATTCCAGGGCGAAGCCCGCAACTGAACGGATCACCATTCTGACAAACGAGCAGTGCCAGCCAGGAATCGTCGGGAAGATGTTCGGCGAGACGAATCTCAATACATGGTCCACCTTGCGCTGGGCAACCTTGAAGCGAGGCAGGAAGAGTGCGACTGGAATTGAAGACCAGTAAATCGCCGGCACGCAGAAAATCGCCTAGATGATCAAATCTGGTGTGCTCAACACGAGCCGTGGCTCGGTCGATGACCATGAGCTTGACATGATCACGTGCGAGCCCTCGTCGCTCTGGTGGCTCTTTGGCTGAGAGTTCGGTGGGTAGCTTAAATGAGAACGGACCAGAAACACGATCGTCATTCATACTTCAGGCACTCGAAACGGCCTCCGCTTTCCGACCCCAATTCTCTTCCTGGGCTTCAAACCTTTCTCCGTTAATGTGCCTCGATTCATCTGACGCCAGATAAACAAACACGTCGGTAACCTCTGAAGGTTCGGCCCACTGCGACGGATCCTCTTCCGGTTCGGCGTTTCGGTGCATCTCTGTATTCATATTGCCCGGATCGACGTAATTAACACGCACCCCACTATCTTCAAGCTCTGCCGCCCACGTTTGCGACATCCCTTCGAGACCAAATTTGGAAATACCATAGGCGCCCCACCCAGGATAACCAGTGCGACCGGCATCGCTGGTCACGTTAATAATTGATCCGCCGCTTTCAATCATTGCGGGTAGAACCTTCTTGATGATGAGAAATGGTGCGATCAGATTTGTATTCATTACAGCGCGGAAATCATCGAGTGGGTAGTCCAGCAGATATGGCAGTGGCGTTGGCCCAATTTGGGATGCGTTGTTCACCAAAACATCGAGGCGTCCCTGAAACTCACTAAGAGTGGTTGCGACTACGCGTTCAATGCTCTTCTCTTCGCTGAGATCGGCATCGATTACCAAAACTCGCGCCTCAGGAGCGACCTCTTTGATACGTTCTCTAACCTCCTTAAGTGCTTCGGCACGACGAGCGACTATCGCTATTCCGGAGGCGCCTTCGCGCGCAAAATCGATTGCCAATTGTCGCCCCAGGCCTTGTGATGCTCCGGTGATCAAAATGTACTTCCCGTTCAACCTATTCATTGTCAAACCTCCAACTTGATCTTAAGGGTTTTCCAGGCACAGACAAAGCCGCTGCGCGGAGATGCATACGTCTTCGTTATAGTAGGTTTACTCACTGATGCTTAGATCTCGACGATCACTTTCTATTCATCCTGCAACTCGGCTTGCACAAAAAGCGAAAATCCCAAACCTGTTCCAAAACTCAACTCGTCTCATTCTCCCCAACCTTTAGGTTGGGGTCCAGGTGGCGTAAACTGCGCACAACCATTTCAATGGTTTCCAAAGTGCTGGATGACAAAGGGCCGATCCTCGTTTCTCTTAGTCGCAGCTCAAGTGCCGAACTGAGATAAACCATTAAAATGGTTTGCGATTCATCCCTGGCCCGGCTAGCCCCAACCTAAAGGTTGGGGAGAATGAAAGGAGTTGAGTTTTAAGTCAGATTTCGCCTTTTTGTGCAAAGCTCTGCTACGCCTTTCTCCTGAGTCGGTAAACCGGAAGTTACTGAGATCGATTGGACGCTGCTTCTTACGCCGCTCCGCTTGTCTCGTACTTCGCCTCGGTTTCTACGACAAAGGATTTTAGTTCGACGATCGGGCAAGAGTGATCATATGGGCTTTGCCTCAAAAGTCATACCTAGCTCGAGTCGGATGTATTTTGATTCGTGTTGGTTCGTGTAACTAAACACGAACCTCGTTACCACCCCAATCGACTTTTGCGGCAAAGCTACGCCGATTAGCGATTCACTATTTACGATTTACTATTCACTATTCACGCAAGTTTTTCCCATCGTTCCGTTCCATCTTTAACTGCACTCTCCTTGTTGCTCTCTCATCTCTCGATTTTCAACTGAGACTCGGAAGAATTCGAGCCGCTCAACCGTCGAAAGCAATGGGAGACACTGCTATGAGCAATCAAGACCTGACAGAATTGTTCAATGTTCGTTCGCATAACCCGTCCTTCTTCTCTATCAAAAACAAAATTGAAGATCGTCTGGAGCTGCTGGACTTCTGTATTCCTGTCAACCTGCACTTTCCGCCTCCAGAACTCCTTACGCTGGTTCAGCAAAACTTGCCGGAGATACTTCGCTACTACCCGGATTACGCCAGGGTCCATCAGCAACACTTAGAACAGATAACCGAATTACCTGCTGAAACTTTAGTTCCCTGTAACGGATCGACCGAGATCATCACAAGACTTTGCCAAATCGCTAAGTCTCCGATTGCTACCTCCGTGCCGACTTTCAGCAGGTGGACGGATCTTCCTGAGGAGTTAGCCGCGCCTTTACATCTAATCCATCGGCGCCGTGAGAAACGATTCAGGTTGGAGGTTGAGGAAATAGTTGATCAAGTTCGTAAGACTCGTGCTGCCACCCTAATCATCTCCAATCCAAACAATCCAACGGGCGCTGGAATGACGCACAACGAGATCGTCACACTGGCTGAATCCTTGAGCAATCTCGACGCACTGATTATTGACGAGTCGTTTATAGACTTCTCCGATTTGGAGAGCGCGGCGAAGGACGTCTGTCGCTACAGGAATCTGATTGTCGTAAAGAGTTTGGGTAAGTCGCTGGGTTGGCACGGTCTGCGGTTGGGATATGCGGTGGCTGAGCCAAATCGAGCGCGGCTGCTGCGCGAGAGTCTACCCTTCTGGAATGTGAATGGTTTGGCCGCGTACGTGTTAAAGGGCGTCACACAATTCAAACAAACATATCGGGCTAGCTTCTCGCATGTGAAGATTGATCGTGAGTACATGAGAGAACGACTGTCGTCGGTACCCGATTTAACGATTTATCCGTCAGAGGCCAACTTCCTCTACGTTGAATTGCCTGATCACATCTCCGGTCGTCACCTGCGCGACCGGTTGCTTGCGAACCACGGCATTATGGTTCGGGAGTGCAGCAACAAAATTGGATCATCCGAACAATACCTGCGACTGGCGGTTCAGAAAACAGAGGCAGTCGATGTGCTCATCGTTGCCCTCCAGCAAGAGCTTAGAACCTGATCTCACCTTTGATAACACTCGACTACAGAACTTCAGGAGCGAAGCGACCGATTGAACTAGCAGTTGTGATCACGTCACTTGAAATCGGTCGCTCACAGAAGCAGGCGTACACTGCGAATCGACTCAACTGCAGAACGGGAGCGAAGCAACCGATTGAACTAGCAGTGGCGATCACGTCTCTTGAAATCGGTCGCTTCGCTCCCGTTCTATCGTTGAGTGTTATCAAAGTCGAGTCAGGTTCTAACATGAGCTTTGACGCGAATCGTGGGGGGGCGCGCGTGACGCTGATCTAGGTTGAATCTGGTTTCGCCTACCCTCGCGACTGCGCAATTCGCCTAGCACCATCTCCACTTGCCCATTAGGCGCCTTCTGTGATTGGATTCGCTCATTCAATCCGATCCACCGACCTTCAGGAGAAAACCGATGTATACATCTCTCTTCCGGCGACGCGCGCATGGTCTGATGTTCGTGTTTATACTCGCGATTCTCGCTGCGTTCACACACGCGCTCACACTACCGCTCTCGACAGAGGCTGCCGACACCAACGCGACTCAGCCTGCATCGTTCACGTTGGAACAGATCAAGAGTTATCCCTATCCCAACGAACTGACTTCATCGGCTACTGGGTCGCGAATCGCCTGGGCATTCAATGAACGTGGCGCTCGAAATGTCTGGGTCGCGGAAGGTCCTGATTTCCGTGCACGCAAGCTGACAAGCTACGAGAAAGATGATGGACAGGAACTTACGAGCCTTTCGATTTCAGCCGATGGCAAATATGTAGTGTATGTCCGCGGCGGAGATCACGGGTCAAACTTCGACAGCACAGTCGGTGTGAATCCAGCGCTCGCTCCGGTGCAGATGCGAGTTCAGGTTTGGTCTGTGTCCTTTGCCGGTGGTGAACCGAAGTTGCTGGGCGAAGGCGACGAACCGTCAATTTCGCCCAAGAACGATCGCGTGGTGTTCGCAAGAGAGCGCGGCTTATGGTCAGCGCCACTTGACGGCTCGGCGCCTGCAAAGAGATTCTTCTTCGCACGTGGCGAGGCGGGATCGCCGGAATGGTCGGCCGATGGTTCGCATTTAGCATTTGTCTCGAACCGCGGCGATCATTCCTTTATCGGGATTTACACAAACGATTCGACTCCGATCCTCTATCTGGTGCCCTCGACGTCTCGCGACTCAAACCCCAAATGGTCACCTGACGGAAAGCGGATTGTATTTGTTCGCAGACCGGGCACGGGAGGACCACCCGAACCGATTCTCGAGCAACGACCACAGGCATGGTCGTTGTGGACGGCGGATACTTCTACCGGTGATGGGCGAGAATTGTGGAAGAGTCCGTTCACCTTGCGCGGCTCTCCGTCTTCGACGCAGGGAGGTGTAAACCTGCATTGGGGAGCAGCTGGTCGTATTGTGTTTCTTTCGTATCTCGATGGCTGGCCACACCTCTATTCGATCGCCGAGAACGGCGGCGAACCGATGCTACTCACGCCCGGAAATTACATGGCCGAGTACATCTCGATTACGCCTGACCGCCGCTTTATGTTGTTCGCGGCAAATGCTGGGAATGACACCGACGACATTGATCGTCGACACATCGTGAAGGTGCCGGTTGATAAAGCGGAACCGACGGTACTAACACCGGGCAAAGGAATTGAATGGACGCCGTTTATGACTGGCGACGGGCAACACATCGCGTTTATCAGCGCAACTGCCCAAAGACCGCCACTGCCGGCAGTAATGCCATCGAAAGGTGGCACCCCGACGATTATCGCTCAGGATCGACTTCCCTCGGATTATCCAACAACGCATTTAGTAACCCCCAAGAAGGTTGTTTACAAATCACCGGATGGGATTGAAGTACACGGCCAGCTCTTTGAGAGCGCCGGTGGGCCATCAAAGAAGCCGGCGATAATTTACGTTCACGGTGGTCCACCCCGGCAGATGCTTTTGGGTTGGCACTATTCTGACTACTACAGCAACGCATACTCGCAGAATCAATATCTCGCCAGCCGCGGGTACGTTGTGTTGTCGGTCAACTATCGCCTGGGTATTGGTTACGGTCATGACTTTCATCGGCCGCCAAATGCGGGCGTGCAAGGCGCGGCTGAATACATGGACGTTAAAGCAGGCGCCGAGTATTTGCAGCGACTCCCGCAGGTTGATGCGAAGCGGATCGGAATCTATGGCGGGTCATACGGAGGATATTTGACGGCACTGGCACTCGCGCGGGATTCACAGTTGTTTGCGGCCGGAGTTGATATTCACGGCGTACACAACTGGACAGCGGAGCGCGCCGCACCATTGCTCGAAAGCAGATACGAAAAACCGCCTGACGTACAGAAGGCACTCGACATCGCGTGGCAGTCGTCACCGGTCGCTTCCATCGAGAAGTGGAAGTCTCCGGTCTTGTTGATCCATGGCGATGACGATCGGAATGTTCGTTTTAGCCAGACGACCGATTTAGTACGTAGGCTGGACAAGGCGGGTGTTTCTTACGAGGAGATGGTAATCCCAGACGACACGCATCACTTCATGCGTCACGCTAATCAAGTGCGTGTTAACGCTGCGGTCGCTGCGTTCTTCGACAGAGTGTTTGGTATGAACCGGCAGACGGTGAGGTAAATAGGTGTTGTCGCGCTTCGCGTGCTGATTGCCCGCGAAGCGCGATAGTTCTAGGCCCCTGATCTAAAACTCAACGTCGGGGTGTTCGATCCTGGGCTATGTTCGAGTACGCGGAATTCAGTGTGCCATTGAACGCACGAACCCGATACCGATATCTAGTGTTTGCTGTAAGGCCGCCGTTCGGGAAACTAGTAGTGTTTGCTGCAACTTGAGTTATCTCTGCAAAGTTACTGCAGCCGTTACCCTCACACCGCTCAATCTTAAAGCCCTGTTCATCAGTCGAATTGTCGGTCCACGCCAAGTTGATCTGACTCGCAGAGACTGCGTTCGCTGTCAGATTACTAGGCGCATTAGGAACCGGTGTTGGCGTCGGTGGTGGTGGTGGTGGCGGTAGCCCTCCGCATGTTGGGAACCTAAATGAGCCGATACGTGTACGCCAATTGAACTGCGAAGTCGTTGCGTAATACTCGCTCGTGAACCAGAAGGTGCAGTCGTCTATTGGGTCGACCGTCAACGAACTGTAATCTCCCCAACGACTGCTTGTTCCCACCTGACTGCCCGTACCGGCAAAGAGCGTCGCTTCACCCTGCGCAAGAGTGTTAATTGGATCGGTCGCGAGTCGTCCGGCGTAACGCAATTCTGGGAATATCGATGCGCTTGAGGCGCTGTAGCCGATTGCCAGATTCCCATCGCGGTCCGTTGCCGCGCTTCCCATCCAACGCCAGGTCGTATCTGGTTGGTAAGTGCTTTCTTGAACAACCGACACAACTCCAGAGGTGATGTTGTTCAGCTCGAACCAACGGATGCCGGCAACGCCGCCTGAGCTCACGGTGTAATTGCCAACAACTGCTTCATGATCAACAAAGTTTCGGTAGGTGAGTCTGAACATCAATCGATCGGCGATCGCATCAAGGCGAGAAGTAGTGCCGGATTGAGGTACGCATGAGCGCGTAGTTGGACACAGCTGCGAAAAACCTGCGGCGGCTGGAGCAGCTGCAAGCGTGAACGTTGAGTTCGCTGGCGTCACAAAGTCGGCGTGAAAGCGAAACAGCTTGTAAGTTCCTAGACCCGGCCATTCCACAAAAACGGCCGGCGCGCCTACCGGTGGCAAGTTTGCACCTTCAAGATCTGCGGGCAGGTAAGTCTCTTCTGACGAGCCGCCGGTGATTCCCGTCGTGATGAATGTTGCGGGTAAACCTGCGAGCATCTTT
>DATBSH010000482.1:0-8560 GCA_036559885.1 Pyrinomonadaceae bacterium | reverse complement strand
GCCAACGGCGCGACTCTTTTACTTCAGTTTTCAATTCAGAGGTTAACTGATCGAGTTAGTGAAATTGCGTTGAATAATCAAAACCAGTCGCGCCGTTGGCGCTCCGGCGGGGGCAAGCCACCCTTCCTAACCTGCAAATTGGTTGCACTTTGAGCTGTCATCTTCTGAGTCTTCATGGACGCTTCAGCTTTACTTCTGGTTCTTGCTCACCTTTTCGACAAACGTTGCAATTGCATCATCCGTCTTTTTTGGCTGATCGTCGAGCATAAGCAGCCTCGCATCGGGAATCTTTACCAGTTCGAGCTTAGGGTGCTTGGGAATCACAGTCTCCCATGAATCCACATAGGATAACTTCGCAAAAGTGTTTGCCGGATTAGCCAGGAATTTCTCGTCGAATCCGGGTATCAGGACCAACACCGGGCACAGAAAAGCCGGCCACGATCAGCCAGATGTACGCAGAAAATCTGCCCAATAGGAGGAGGACCGTAGCGATGGTAACAGCATGCTGAGGGTTGATACGTTCGGAGCAATAGCCGTACTGTTGAACGAGTATTCGATGAAAGGCAGGCAATAGAATCAAATGAAAAAATCAGACATCAATCCGATGCCGCCAAATTTTGCGAAGTATATCGACCTGGTCGCTGATCTCGAGTTAGAGCAGGCCTTTGATGAGAGCAGTCTGCAGCTAAACAAATTAGACAAAGACGTATTGAATAAACTTGGTGACAGAAGATACGCGCCGGGCAAGTGGACCGTGAAGGACATTCTTCAACACCTTGCCGACTCGGACAGAATCATGTCCTATCAGGCGCTAATGTTGGCGCGCAAGGATGAAAGCGTTTTGCAAGGGTTTGATGAAAAATTGCACGTTGAGCAAGCGAGTGCGGGCCGCCGAACTATCGATGACATCATTGGGGAAATAAAAATTGCACGCGAGTCGACGATCGCTTTATTTGACAGTTTTGATGATGAAACGTTCCTCCGTAGAGCAATTAATTGGAAGTATGAAATTTCGGTGTTGGCCATGGGTTTTACCATTATCGGCCATCAGACACATCATTTAAGTATTATCAAAGAAAGATATCTGCCGTTACTTAGCGCTAACTCTTAGAGTCCGACATGTTGGGCGACATTAACAAAGCGAGGATCAGAACGCAGGCTGTCCAGCATGGGATCGACTTTCAGGTGGATCATGCTGGCAAGCGTTTGGGCCATTCTGCTGTCTACCAGCCACCTTTCGCTCTTCCGATTCGACGCATGAACATTGCGGTTGGGCACAAGGCAAAAGTGCGCACGGCCTGGCTCAGGTTTTCGAGTTTTAACCTGGAGCCGCTTGAACAGGTCTATCGTCGCACCGAAACCTCGAAATATCGATATGAGAGTGATGGCGGCAGACTTGTTGCTGAGCTGGAAGTAAATGACGCGCGGTTGGTAACCGATTATCCCGGTTTCTGGCGAGTCGAGCTGGTCTAATGCATTTTGGATTACGCAGTCGATGAATAATGCAACAATTCCTATTCGCCCCCGGCACGCCGAAGAACAAACAAATTGTGAGGATACAGTGATGAGCGCACCGAAACGTTTGCGATCCTTTCTCCTATCATGCGGCCTGGTCGTCGCCTTGCAGCCTCTTCAGGGGTTCGCACAGTCGAATTCAGAACCATCGAGAACAACCACTTCACAGACTCTCAAAGAACGAGATGGGCAGCACGATTTTGACTTTGAGATTGGCACTTGGAAGACTCACCTAAGACGCCTCCTGCATCCGTTGACCGGCTCCACTACCTGGGTTGAATATGACGGCACCACCGTCGTCCGAAAGGTTTGGAACGGCCGCGCCAACCTGGTGGAACTCGTGGCTGATGGTCCCGCAGGTCACTTCGAAGGTTTGAACCTGCGCCTATACAATCCGCAATCGCATCAATGGAGTCTCAACTTTGCCAACAGCAGCAGCGGCACCATGGGCCAACCCACGATCGGCGAGTTCAGAAATGGACGCGGCGAGTTCTTCGATCAAGAGACACTCAATGGCCGCGCGATCTTTGTGCGATTTGTCATCTCGGACATTACTCCAACTTCGTGTCGTTTTGAACAGTCATTTTCGGATGACGGAGGCAAGACTTGGGAAGTAAACTGGATCGCGATCGATACCCGTGTCAAAGAATAATCTGACAAAGCGCCAAAAGTGTGCTTACTAAAGGTCGTTTACCTCACCATTTCTGAAAAGCAAGTAAACGTCGAGAAACGGCGATACATCTGCTTATACGCGACCGGTTGACATCTACCTCAATGTCAAGTATCTTGACATCAAGGTAATAAGATGAGCTTAGATCACTTGGAATCGCTGACGGGTGGAAGTGGTGTTCACGTTTTCCTGGTGTTGTGGAAAGCGGCACGTGCCGTTCAGGCCTACGCCGAAAAGAGCATCTCCGAATTGGAGATGTGCGGCAGCGACTTCGCCGTGCTGGAAGCCCTGCTGCACAAAGGGCCGCTTCCGGTTAACGAGATTGGAAAAAAGGTTCTGCTGACGAGTGGCTCGATCACGGTGGCGGTTGACCGTTTAGAGCAAAAGGGTCTCGTGGAGCGACGCTCGCACGGCACCGACCGGCGGGCGAGGGTAGTTCATTTGACGAAGAAAGGCGGGAAGCTGATCACCCAAGCCTACACAGAGCACGCAGCCGACATGGAGGAGCTCGCGTCTGCCTCCCTGACCAAGTCGGAACGCGCGACACTGATCGGTCTGTTGAAGAAAATTGGCTACGAAGCCGCCGCGGCAGGACAAAATGAAGAGGTTGCCACGTAATTCGTCTATCGCGCGCCCAAATCTATAAGAGAGGAAAGCTATATGTCGACGGTAAGTAAAGAATTGAGAAATGAGGAGACTCGCGCAGCCACAGGACGCACTGTCGCTGGAGTCGTGAATAGCATTGAGACTTTGGAAGGCGGCGGCTTTCTGGTGCGTCGTCCGTTCCCCAAAGCGGCGTTTTCAGACTTTGACCCGTTCCTGTTACTTGATGAGATGGGGCCAATGGAGGTGGCGCCAGGTGAAGCGAAAGGTGCGCCGGACCATCCGCATCGCGGATTTGAGACTGTGACCTACCTGTTGTCGGGTGATATGGAGCATAAAGATTCTCGGGGTCACGCCGGTCGACTAAGGCCGGGTGACGTGCAGTGGATGACCGCCGGTGCGGGCGTAGTCCACTCGGAGATGCCGGCTAGAGAGTTCGCGCGCGACGGAGGCCGGATGCACGGATTTCAACTTTGGGTGAATCTGCCAAAACGCGACAAGATGACAAAGCCGCGCTATCAAGAGATCCCGAACTCGCAAATCCCGAAAGCGACTTCGGCCGACGGCCTGGTGAAGGTAAGTGTAATCGCGGGTGAAGCGATGGGCGAGAAAGCCGTCATCGAAACACGTACGCCTATCATCTACCTGCATTACAGGATCGAGCCGGGTGGCGCGGCCACTCAACGGGTGCCGAAGGCCTACAACGCCTTCGCTTATGTGGTCGAGGGAGAGGGGTTGTTCGGAGCAGACGGCGAGCGCGCCGGGGACGGGCGGATGGTTTTGTTCGCGCGGAACGGGGACGAAGTGAGAATCGAAAATCCGGCGGACGCGAAGACTAAGCTCGAAGTGCTGCTTATCGCCGGGGTACCCCTGAACGAACCAGTAGCGCGATACGGACCGTTTGTGATGAACACAGAGGCGGAAATCCGTCAGGCGATCGAAGATTACCGTCTGGGCAGGATGGGCGCGATTAACTCTTAAATGATCAAGGTTGAAGGTGGTAGGCCTTCAATTCCATGATTACAATATCTGATAACACTGCTTTTAAGACCACGTCGAAAGGGAACTCGAAATGAAAGTCGTAACCTTGATCGCTCGTCTTCTACTGGGACTGATCTTCGTTGTGTTTGGGCTAAATGGTTTTTTCAATTTCCTGAACATGGGACCTATGCCTACAGGACTGGCAGGACAGTTTATCGGCGCTCTCGCACTGTCCCATTACCTTTGGGTTGTCGCTGCGCTGCAGGTCGCAGGTGGTGCGCTGCTGCTGGTGAATCGATACGTGCCCCTGGGTCTGGTGCTTCTTGGACCAGTAATTGTGAACATTCTTTGTTATCACGTGTTCTTGAATCTAACGGGCATAGCGTTGGCGCTTGTGGTGACAATCCTGTGGTTCATTGTCTTCTATGGTCATCGCCAATACTTCTCCGGAATATTTGTGCAACGGACGAATATCCAATCAGCCACGGATAGGCCAAAAGAATATCCTTCTTAGCCGCGGCAATCTCGAATCGCGGATTTATCTTCGTCATTTCAGCACTATCCCGATGACGTTGAAACCGATGCATAAAATATTAGTCTTCCCGGAGATTCACCAATGGCTAAATGGACCTTCGAGCCAGGACATACCGCGGCCGAGTTTCGGGCGCGGCACATGATGGTCACCTACGTCCGAGGACACTTCAAGGACGTTCACGGCACGCTTGAGTTTGATCCAAAGAACGCACGCAATTCCTCGGTCGAAGTACAGATCGATGCCAGGGGAATCTGGACGGGAGTGAAAGAACGTGACGATCACCTGCGCAGCGCAGATTTTCTTGATGTGGACCATCATGCGGAGATCACCTTCGCAGGCAATCAAGTTGAGGTCAAAGGCGAGCACGACTACGCAGTCACAGGGGATCTGACAATTCGGGGCGTGACTCGGAAAGCCACGTTAAATGTCACCTATCTGGGACAATGGGACACGCCCTGGTGGGAGGATGGAGTTAACAAGGGCCCGAAGACGCGCGCGGGTTTTGTAGCTACCACGCAAATCAATCGTCACGACTTTGGAGTCAGTTGGCAAGATACAATAGACCGCGGTGGAATTGTCGTCAGTAATGAAATCGACATCACCATCGATGCGGAAGCGATACTCGAAGAACAGGCATGATGCGTGTCGCGATCTATTAGACGATTGATCGATCTGTATTTGTCGTATCCTGCTCGGCCGCGTTCAGTGGCAAAATAGTATTGGTCATCATCGCGGCGCTATGGCCGGAGCGCTGCAAGGCCATGGTGTATCTTCCTGTTAGATAAACAAGGGCGAATTCGAATGGCATTATTATGAACAGGAGCAGTTATGAGTTTGAAAATGAAAGCTGCGCAGATAAGCAAGCCCGGTGGGGATTGGGAATTGATAGAGCGCGATATACCTAACCCGGTTGCCGGGCAAGTGCGAGTGAAAGTTGAGGCATGCGGCATTTGCCACAGCGATTCACTTGTCAAAGAAGGTCTGTGGCCCGGGCTTCAGTATCCCCGCGTGCCAGGCCACGAAGTTGCTGGTCGCATCGATACGGTCGGCGACAACGTTACACCATGGATCGCGGGTCAACGCGTCGGTGTCGGTTGGCATGGTGGACATTGTTTCGTGTGCGAACAGTGCCGTCGTGGAGATTTCGCCATGTGCGTGAATCGAAAAGTCACCGGCATCGACTTCGATGGTGGGTATGCGGAGTACATGATCGCACCAGTAACTGCGCTGGCTGCGATTCCCGACGAACTGCCGGCGGAGGAAGCGGGACCCTTCATGTGTGCGGGCGTTACGGTCTACAACGCGTTGCGCAATTCTGGTGCGCGCGCTGGAGAGGTCGTCGCAGTGCACGGCATCGGCGGGTTGGGCCATCTGGGAGTACAGTACGCGCGGCAGATGGGCTTCGAGACAGTCGCGATCAATCGAGGAAATGACAAGGAGGCACTGGCGCGGAAACTAGGAGCACATCATTACATTGATTCGATCGCTACAGATGCGGTGGCCGAGTTGCAAAAGCTTGGCGGCGCGCGCGTGATCCTCGCGACCGCGCCGAACGCGCAGGCGATTTCTGCTTTGGTCGATGGATTGTCGCCGAGTGGCAAACTGTTGGTTCCGGCGGCGCCGGCTGAGCCACTGACAATCAGTACGTTCTCCTTAATCATGCGACGGAGTTCAGTCGCCGGTTGGTATTCGGGCACCGCGAGGGATTCGCAAGACACGTTGGAATTTAGTGCCTTGAGCGGCGTCCATCCGATGATCGAGAAATACCCGCTCGATCGCGTGGCGGAAGCCTACGAACAAATGCACAGTGGCAAGGTGAGATTCCGCGTCGTCCTCACGCTCGGTGGGTGACGAATCATGACGGGATTTTTGAGGATGGGGCTAGTTTAGAGAAAAAAGTCGACGACAGCACTTCGTATGATTGCGTTCCATCGAAGATGAACTTTCTCCAGCTACTCTTTTTTCCCGATACCGAAGACGTGATTCTGGCCGCGAATGATAATCATTTTGCCTGCGATCGCCGGAGTAGCCATCATGACTTCTCCTATTGCATTTCGGGCAAGCAATTCAAACGTAGAACCAGCCTTGATAACAAATACATCCCCATCTTCGCTCGCGAAGTAGAGTTTCCCGTCTGCGGCGACAGGCGAGGCGCTGAATGAGCCGCCATTTCCCAACCGTGCACGAAACGTGGGCTCGCCGGTTTTGGCTTGGTACTGACTCAAGATGCCGTTGTCCGTGCAGATGTACAAATAATCGCCATAGACAATCGGCGTGACGATGTGTGGTCTGATCTGTCGGCTTTGCCAGGCGATGCTTTTAGTGCCCGCTTCCAAAGGGTTAATCTCTCCTTTGAGTCCGGCACGGACCACATAAAACGCGTGCCGCGCATTCGAGCTGCCACCGCCGAGAAAGTACAAATCGTTTGAAACAACGGGCGTTGGGATTTTCACGTCCACACCGTCAGCCATTCGCCACAGCTCCTTGCCCGTCAACAGATCATAACCACGATAGTATTTCGTTCCGCTAGTAATTAACTCAGCGCGGTCCTTGCCTTCGTAAATTGTGGGGGTGCTCCACGAACTGTCCTCTTCGCGCGTGGTTTGCCAGACCCGTTTACCATTGGCAAGATTGAAAGCCGCGACGAAGGACTGGTTCTGCGTGTCACATTGAACAATCGCCAGATGCTTGTAGATGACTGGTGAACTGCCAAAGCCCCAATGAAAGTCAGGACCAGAGCTCCAACCGCCGTCGAGTGTACCCAGATCTTGTTTCCATAAGAATTTTCCCTCAAGGTCAAAGCAGTAGAGTCCTTCTGAGCCAAAGAAAATCACCAGATGTTTGCCATCCGTAGCCGGAGTAGGATTCGCATAGCTGGCTTTGACGTGGCGTTTGACCTTGGGCACACCTTCGTAAACCACCTTCTCCCAGATGATGCGTCCAGTGTTCTTGTTCACGCAGTAAACGCGCCAACTGTGCTTCGAATTATCGTCGGCAGAGGCTCCTGTCTCAGTTAACCCATGCACGAACTGGGAATGCGCGGCGCTGCTGACCGCAGTCGTAACAAAGATACGATCTCCCCAGATGATTGGGCTGGAATGGCCGAGACCAGGGATCGGAGTTTTCCACAAAACGTTAATTGATTTCTCTGCGTCCCAAGCGGTAGGCGGATTGTTACCATCAGCGACGCCCGCACCGTTTTGTCCGCGAAAGGATGGCCAGTTCTGCGCGTATGCCACTGACGCCAACCCGAGGAAGAGTGCCAGCGCAAGCAAAGACTTCATAACCTTTCCTACCCTTACTTCTTCTTCTTTTTCTCGATGTACTCCTTAGCGAACTCGATCAGGTGAGTTTGATTGCGCAACCCGATCCGATTGGCTTCTTCTAATGCCTTGTCGAATTCCCAGGAATCACGGAGCACGCGGCGAATCATCCAGAAAGCACCGACGCGAGTCCCCATCGCGCAGTGGATAAATACCGGCCCGTTCTTGAGTTGTTCGTCTGTAAGCTTGAGGAAATCATCAGCGTCCAATTCATCCGGCGCGTTGAAGGCAACGGGAATGTTGAAGTAGCTCATCCCCAGGTCCTTCACTTTAACCGCCTCGCGCATACCATCATATTCGTCGTGCGGGCGCAGATTGATGATGACCTTAATGCCTGCTTCTTTAAGCTTGGGCAGATGCTCAAGCCATGGCTGGCCGCCCGTCCAGACTTGGTCGGTTAGCTTGAGGAAGTGTGGAATGCCCGTCAGCTCACTCATGGCCGCTGTCTTCTCAATCAACGTCATGTTGCAAGCGGGGCAATTGCCCGGCTCGTTGTGTACCTCACCGTCGTGGCTGCAACCGCAGGGCGGACAGACATACTGTTTCTTGTCTTGCGCAGCCACGCTTAGGGCCAGCGTGGCCAAGGTGAACGAACCTGCCACAACAAACTCTCTTCGGTTCATTGGATTGTCCTTTCGATCCTAAGAGTGGCTAGTAATACGAGCCCATGATGCTCGTCGCCCCTACAAAAACACAGCATCAGCGCCTGAAGAACTGGCCGGAAGTCGCTTAGGTCCGGAGGAGCCGGATGTTTATAGATAGACAGCGATTACAGAAATTGGCGCTTCAGCGGAGCGCGATATTCACGGCGAAAATAGACGAGACCATGAGGTTGCGCTCCGCTGGAGCGCGGTCCGCGGTTCTGGCATGGCATCTATAAACATCCGACTCCTCCGGAGCTAAGCGATCCCAACCGCCGACTTCTGACCTCTG
>DATBSH010000481.1:0-3859 GCA_036559885.1 Pyrinomonadaceae bacterium | reverse complement strand
GACTAAGAATTCTCGGTTGGCAGGAAAATTATCTCCTGGTCGGATTACCTCTCCTTCATGCTCTGTCGCTCTCAGAGTTTCGCGCTGTTCTCGCTCATGAGTTTGGACATCTTTCGGGAAACCATAGCCGTTTTGCGGGTTGGATTTACCGGGTCCGTCAGACGTGGGCGCAAATTTTGGACAACATGAAAGCGAATAGAAGACGTGGATCAACATTACTGGAAAAATTCTTCAATTGGTACGCGCCGTACTTCGCTGCTTACTCCTTCGTTCTAGCTCGAACTCACGAGTACGAAGCTGATCGCTGTGCGGTCGAGTTGTCTGGTAAACAAATCGCGGCCCGAGCGTTGATTAACCTTGAACTCAAAAACTGCTTAATTGAGCAGAAGTTCTTGCCGGAGATTTTTCGTAAGGCGGACACTGAGCCGGACCCGCCTGCCGACGCGTTTAATCAAATGCTATTTGCTTTAGCGGAACCAGTGGCGACTGACCAGCAGCAACAATGGTTCGCTCAGTCCCTGATGAGAAACCACAACTATGACGACACGCACCCATCTTTAATGGATCGACTCGTCGCACTTGGATATCCGGAAGTAAAAAACAATCCCGATATCAGCTCGTTTTCGGTTGAACAATCGACCGACAAGAAAGCCGACCATTATCTGTTGCCGTCTCTACCAACTGACTTAATCGGCAGCAGAAACGCCTCATGGAAAGAGCGGGTTACACCTCAATGGCATGAAAGGTTTCAATTCGTGCGTGAGGCCGTGAAGTCGCTGAACGAACTTGAGAAGAAAGCAGAATCTCAACGGTTGAGCGTAGAAGAGATGTGGGAACGCGCTCGATTTACGGCGGGAACGAAGGGTTATCCGGACGCAATCCCATTTCTACGTGAAGTGTTGGAGCAACAACCCGATCACGCCGCCGCCAACTATACGCTTGGTGAGGCATTGCTGGCACAAGATGATGAAACAGGAATCAAACATATCGAACAGGCAATGCAGAAAGACATCAGCGCCGTTCCTGCGGGATGTGGGCTGATCTATGGCCTTCTCACACGACTCGACAAAGCCGAACAAGCTGAGAAGTATCACCAGCGTGCGCAAGATTATTATTCAGAAGTAGAGCGAGCGCACGCTGAACGACAGAACATTAGTACAAACGACAGCTTCAAGCCCCACGACTTACCTGAAGACAAACTGCGGCAACTGCGTGAGCAGTTGGCAGCCTTTGCACGTGTACGCGTTGCTTACCTGGTACAGAAGGATGTCAAGCATCTCCCTGACGAGCCGGGTTATGTGCTTGGAGTGGTTCCAAAATATCCGTGGTACGGACTCACGGTGAATGGAGCCAGCCAAAAACTCGTCAATCAGCTTGCAACGCAAGTCGAATACGCCGGCTACACTTACATCATCGCGCTTGAGAAAAACTATTCTTCATTACGAAAGAAATTCAAACAGATTCGAGGCGCGGAGATTTACCGACGATAAGCGTACTGTAAGAATTTGGCCTAAACCGATTCTTTGAATTCCTCGAGGCTCGTCTGGAATTTCTGAAGCAGTTCGTTCTTCAGACTCTTTCGTTTCAACTGATCCGGATCAACGGGCTGCCACTGACCAGGAATCAGAACCTGCGATTCAATGAAAGCCTCAAGTGCTTCCTGCAAATCATCGACTTTTATCCTGTCCTTCAGCGCGAGTACCTCTTCAATAATAAAAACCATCGCATCGCCGGTTATTCGGTGTCGATGATTAATAATTGCAGTTCGTTCCTGCAACGTGGTGAGTACTTCTTCAATTGGGTGGCCCAGACTCTCAACTAACGTCAAATAACATCGCTGAAGATTTTTGACGTACGATAGCCTTGCCCTCGTGAGTTTCAGATCCTTCTTTCGAGCGTACGACGCAGCCATGAACCGGCAGAAAACGTCCGCCGGCATGTATCCTGTTTCGTCTTCGACTCCCTTGATCGATTGAGATAGGTAATATCCGGGCAGCACCCGTAGCAGGTTCCTGATGAGGAAGAGGGGCTTGTGAGTGATGCCGTCCGGTAGTCGTTCCATTCCTTTTGAGATCTTCAGATCTTCAAAGTAGTTCAAAGCGCGATCGAATTCGCGAACCTCTTTAGGCTTGCACTCCAACAGGCAGTCGATCTGCTGGGGATCAAAACCGACGCGCCACAGGATCCGGGAATCTTGTTCTCTCTTGAACGCATCGTCGAAAACTTTAAGACACGCAGCATTCTTGAACTTTTGTAGATTTCGTTTCTTACCGGTCTCGATAAAATTCATTGCCTGAGCAAACGTCTGCACGATCACTCTGGCCCAGCCGCGTTGTTCAATAAGAGATGCTGAATAACGGTCTACGTCTTTGTACCGGTACTTGTCATGCTTTGCTGCAAATTGCCGAATCGATCCGTAGTCTAGAATTGCGCCACTTGCGAGCATGTTGTCGCCGTCCCAGGCTAACCAGTTGAAAATGTATTCCTCCTCGAGCACTGCAGCCATTCGACCATAGGAGGCTGCCAGATAGTGAAGTGCTTGCTCGTAACGCGAATCGGTTTTTGAGAATTTCCAAAACCCGTTCTCAATCTCTCGATCGATAAAGTATTCAACCGATCCTTTTAGTTCTTCGAGTCGACCTTGCTTCAGGTAGCGAAAGATGTGTGCGGGTCGCAAAAGGTTCGGAGCGCTCCTGACTCCGATTGCACTGCCGTCCGGATAACCAATCACCGCCAAACACCTCTCGGTTGGAATACTCTGACGGTAGAAGATTTCAGACATGACCGCGCTGCCCAGCATTTCATCGAGTTCGGCCAGCCCGGAGGAATAGCCGTAACTTTCATCTCCGGTCTTTACGACGCGATCCGGGGCTTCCTGAGCGCCCGGACTCAGAATAGTTGCTCCGGTTCCACGACTGGTGATGTCAAATGTTAGGTGCTTCGTCTTCAGGTGACCGTTCCAGATGCTTCGGCCGTCACCTGAGGTGGTGCCTCGCTTGTTCTTGTGTTGTGTCTGCAGATACCTCGTGGCCATGTAGAGGTTTGGCCGGATGGTTTCGGGAGGATATTTCGTCCGCTCGCGTAGATCGTGTTCGTTGATGATAGTTAATGAGAACGTTTCCAGGATTGCGCTTGCGAGCTCTTTAGAGGTCGTATGGGGATGGTTTGGAGGGATTAGGCCCATCTCCTCGGCCAGCGAGAAGTTTACGTACAACACGCGTCCACGCGGACGATAGCGGGCTTGGTAGTCGACATATCCGTCCGGACTGACAAGCCGCCAAGGATGCGTGCCGTCTATCTCTTTGAACTTCTCATACATACGGCGCAGTACTGAGAAGTGGGCAACCGTAGAAAAGTTAGAACTGAAATGGGGAAAGAGTCAATGGAAATTTGGGCCGGATTGCCGATTGCGCGAGTCAAGCAGATCCACAGATTACACAAATTACACAGATTAATTCGAAAACCGCGACGTTGGCCTGATAGACAACTTAGACAACACGTGGAGCTTTAGTCGGGCCATTCCTGACTATCTTCAAATCTGTGTAATCAGTGGAAATCTGCGGATCAGCTTCTCTAGAACGCGAAACTGCCATAGAACGCGCTGTTCTCACCTGAGCGCGACCAGGGTTCACCAACGGAGTTTCCTGAGTAGAGTGCTTTCGTCGTGTAGCCTACTTTCCTGTTTTCTAAGCTGACAAACGGTGTGTACCAAACCAGGTTTGGCATCTTGCAGCAAAGATCATTCGGCATCGCCTCAACGTTGAGAGTCGCACTGTCAGAGGTAACGGCGTACGTTTTTCCTGCGTGCACAAAGTTGATCGGAGCGAACCGCACATTGACGATGTTTCCAAACGAAGCG
>DATBSH010000480.1:0-5848 GCA_036559885.1 Pyrinomonadaceae bacterium | reverse complement strand
ACCATTCAACGCAATGTCCGATATGCTTCAGCTTGTCGTCAACGTGCGCCAGATTCAAGCTGACAGAAACGCATCAACCAAATGTCCAATATGCTTCACTTTGTTGTGACGTGCCGCAGATTCAGCATCTTCCACAAAACTACATTATCGATCATTGAAGGGTGCGCAGAGCGGCATGAGTCTCTGAAAGAAGTTGAGTCTATGTAACCTCACGACAAGCTGAAGCATATCGGACATCTGGTTGCATGGTGGGACTGAGGCTTGAGTGGTGATGAATCATTTCTTCAAAGTGAGTGGTAAATCAAACTTGAGCCGAGAAGCTAGACTTGCCGACCGCTGCTGACCTATTCTCCTATGCGTTGAGTCGACAGCCCCGATAGCGTTCATTCCCCCGTCACTCGGGTTCCTACTACAATTTGCACTAAACACGTGGAAGCGCTTTTCACAGAACGGGCCATGCATATCACTCAATCCTTCAAGCCATTCTCATTAGCTTTCATACTCTTATTCACTCTGACTCTTGCGCCGGCGACTCGTGCCGCAGACAACACTCTCGTACCAACTGGTTCGATCTGGAGGTACCTCGACAACGGAACTGATCAGAGTACGGCCTGGCGCGCTCCTTCATTCAACGATGCTGCCTGGGCATCTGGTCCGGCACAGTTGGGATACGGCGATGGTGATGAGGCTACCGTGGTCAGCTTCGGGCCCGATCCGAACAATAAATTCATCACGACCTATTTCCGGCGGTCCTTCAATGTCACGAACGCTTCATCCTTCACCGGTCTGACGCTACGACTCTTGCGTGATGATGGTGCGGTTGTCTATCTGAACGGCGTTGAAGTTTGGCGCACTAACATGCCTGCCGGTCCCATTGGGTTTCTCACACCCGCTTCAGTTGCAATCGGTGGCGCCGACGAAACCACATTCGTACAAACAACGCTAAGTCCTTCCCTACTGGTTAACGGCACAAACGTTCTTGCGATCGAGGTGCACCAGTCGGGCGGTACGAGTTCAGATATCAGTTTTGATCTGCAACTCATTGGTTCTGATAACTCGGCCTCGGTAACACGCGGTCCATACCTGCAAATAGGAACTCCGAACAGTACCGTGGTCCGTTGGCGCACTAACACTACCACCGACAGCCGTGTCAGCATCGGAACCACGCAGGGCAGCCTGACTTCAAACTTTGACAATGCGACTTTAACTACTGAACACGAAGTGGTCGTGTCAGGACTGTCCGCAGCGACGAAATATTTCTACTCGGTTGGTTCAATAACTCAGACGCTGGCGGGTAACGACTTGAGCCATTACTTCGTCACGTCACCCATGCCCGGCACAAACAGTGCGACACGTATCTGGGTCCTCGGAGATTCCGGAACAGCCAACGCAAACGCACAGACAGTGCGAAACGCTTACCTAAACTTCACCGGCACGATTCACACGAACCTTTGGTTGATGCTCGGTGACAATGCTTATGAGACTGGCACTGACGCTGAGTATCAGGCGGCAGTCTTCGACATGTATCCGACGATATTAGGGCAGTCGGTTCTCTGGCCTGCGCTCGGTAATCACGATACAGCCCAATCGTCCGATCCACCCGCTGGACTTCCTTACTTTGCGATGTTTACGTTGCCGACAAATGCCGAAGCTGGTGGTATGGCATCAGGAACTGAGAAGTACTATTCGTTTGATTATGCAAACATACATTTTATCTGCCTCGACTCGATGACATCTGATCGATCCGCGAACGGACCGATGGCGACCTGGCTGAGAGCCGATCTGGCTTCAACAACTCGCCATTGGACCATTGCCTACTGGCACCATCCACCCTACAGCAAGGGCTCACATGATTCAGACACGGATCCGATCCTCACCGAGATGCGGCAAAACATTCTGCCGATCCTCGAAGACGGCGGCGTTGATCTTGTTCTGACCGGGCACAGTCACTCTTATGAGCGGTCATATCTGATCGATGGACACTACGGCCTGTCGTCAACTTTCACGAATGCAATGAAGAAAGATGGCGGGAGCGGGCGCCCGGATGAAAGCGGTGCTTACAACAAGCCGACGTTAGGTCCTGGCCCACACGAAGGAGCTGTGTACGCTGTTGCGGGAAGTTCGGGACAGACCTCGGGTGGGACACTTAACCATCCGGCAATGTTTATTTCATTGAATAACCTTGGCTCAATGGTGCTTGATGTAAACGGCAATACTCTCGACGCGAAGTTCCTGCGAGAGAATGGTGCCATTGCTGATTACTTCAGATTGGTTAAGGCAACCGTCGCGCCTGTAACACCCGCGGCGCCTACCAGTCTGAATGCGACTGCGGTTTCCAGGGCGGAAATTAATCTTTCATGGGTGGACAACTCCAGCAATGAGACGGGATTCAGGATTGAGCGTTGTATGAATCTGAATTGCACAAACTTCGCGCAAATTGCTGAAGTAGGAGCGAATGTAATCACCTTCGTTGACGGCGGTCTAATCAGGAACACGACTTACAACTACCGTGTACGGGCTTTCAATGCGGGAGGGAATTCCGCCTTTTCGAACGTTGCGAACGCAAAGACATCGAACAAGCAGCCACGGGGTAGCGTCGGAATCACACGGACGCTGCGACGTGAGGATTCTGACCTGAGGATACGAAAGATCGATCGACCGTGATATGAGCTTGGGCAATACTGTTGAGTCGGCTATGAGTACAGGACCGCGGTGGCAATACAGTCAGTACCGAAACGCGGTAGCGTCGGGTCGTTGTCACAAACTAAAGACCTTAGATGGAAACAATGACCCGACGCTACGGGTTTCGGTACTGACTGTATTGCCACAAAATTGACTGTCTGGACTGAGAACGATAAATGAAATTGGCTCATCACCGTAAAACGCCCGGGTTTTTGATGGGTCTCGTAATCTGCCTTGCGCTGCTGCCATCGTTTGTGCTCGCTCACGAAGGTTTACACGAGCAGATCGAAGCGGTAACAGCGAAGATCAAACGCGACCCAAAGAACGCGTCGCTTTATTTACAACGTGGTGAACTGCATCGTCTGCACCGCGACTGGATTCGTGCAGCTGCCGATTACGACCGCGCCAAAAGTCTGCAACCAAGCCTGACGATCGTTGATTTGGCACGAGGCAAAATGTTGTTTGAATCGCGCAGACTTCAACAAGCGAAGTTTGTGTTGGATCGTTTTCTGCGCCGGCAACCTAACCATGTCGAAGGGTTGGTGACGAGAGCTCGGGTACTTTCCAGAATTGGAGCTCGGGTCCAGGCAGCCCAGGACTTCACGCAAGCGCTTGCATTGGCGCCAACTCCAGAGCCTGAAATCTATTTAGAACGCGCGAAGGCGCTCGCCGGGGACAAGCGTTACTTTGAAGAAGCGTTACGCGGACTGGACGAGGGAATCAAACGACTTGGGCCCGTCGTCACAATGCAATTGGCGGCGATTGATCTGGAATTGAGCCGCAGGAATTACGATAGTGCGTTGACTCGACTGGACGTGATAGCTGCGCAATCAGAACGCAAAGAGATGTGGCTGATTCAACGCGGTGAGATTCTAAGAAGCGCCGGCAGAATTGAAGAAGCTCGCGCCGCCTTCAATGCTGCACTAGTTGCTATCGACTCACTTCCTCCAGAGCGTCGCCAAACCAGGGCCGTAATAGCGCTTCAACTTAGAGCGCAGTCGGGTCTCAATTGGTAACAATCAAATGGGGCGCCAGTGGCGCCCCAAAACAGTTTCCCTGAAATCGAGATTGAAGAATCTCAGGCGCTGGCAGCTGCCGCCGCTTCGTCGAGAATTTTTGCCGCCCGTCCAGCGTCCTTGACGCCAAAGATCAACAACGGCTCGTTTGTTTTCGCGTCGATGCCACAGTATGCATAGTTGATGTTGACGTTAGCTTCGCCAAGTTTCGAAGCTGCACGCGCCAACTCACCGGGTCGATGTGGTAGCTTGACCTGAGCAACCTCCGTCTCTGTGTATTTAAGTTTCTGGTTATCGAGAATCGGCTTCGCCGTCTTCGGATCATCTACAACCAGTTTCACGTGGCTTTTTCCGGCGGAAGGCACTGACTCGAACGCCAGTATATTCACTCCCCGATCGGCCAGCGGCCGGCAAATCTTGCCGAGTGTGCCTGGTTGATCGTCCATCTGAATCGTAAACTCTTTCGTTGTTGGCATTAAGTAACCTCCTCATGGTTGGAGGTTCCGGGGAACGCGGACGCGTTCCTGCGAAACCGTTAGAACTGTCGGGTTTCGTCTTGTATTTGTAGTGGGATCATATGACTCGAGCAGTTGCACTTCAAGTGCACTGAGAGGGTCAGTGTAACCATATCAGACATTCAACTGTGGGAGATAACAATGCGAACCTTTATCTATTCTTTATGTGTGATCATAGCGGTTAGTATCCCAACAGCAATGTATTCCCAAACTGGCCCAACTCGGCGCGTTGTCATTGCCGCAGATAAGGTGCTTGACGGCAAAGGGCACGTGCTCAAGAACACGCGAATCGTGGTTGAGGGCTCGAAGATTGTCGCTATCGATCCAAAGGCTGGTCCAGTTGATTACGATCTGCGCGGGTTAACTGTATTGCCTGGCTGGATTGATGCTCACGCTCACGTCACATGGAGCTTTGGTAAAGACGGAAAAAATGTTGGAGCAGGCGAAACCACGCAGGAAGCGGCGTATCGATCAGCCGCCAACGCATGGGCCACGCTCATGGCGGGCTTTACAACCATCCAAAGTGTTGGCTCACCGACAGACTTGCCACTGCGCGATGCAATAGCGCGCGGAGAGTTAGTTGGACCACGCATCCTAACTGCTGTCGATCCTCTCATGGGGCGCGGCGAAAGAACCGGCACTCCGGAAGAAATTCGGGCATTCATCAGGAAACAGAAGCTCGCGGGCGCTGACGTCATCAAGATCTTCGCGTCTCAGAGCATACGCCAGGGCGGCGGCATGACGTTGTCGCAGGAGCAGCTCAATGCCGCTTGTGACGAAGCAAAGAAACAAGGCTTGCGTTCATTGGTCCATGCTTACAAGGAAGCGGTCCGCGCCGCAACGTTGGCCGGCTGTACTCAGGTGGAACATGGCACTCTAGCCACCGATGACGATTTGAAGTTGATGGCCCAGAAGGGTACGTATCTGGATCCACAGGCTGGTCTGGTAATCGAAAACTATTTGCTCAATAAAGACCGATACCTCGGCACTCCTGGTTACACGGAAGAAGGTTTTGCGGCAATGACAAAGATTCTGCCGATGAACCATGATCTCGTGCAACGGGCCAGCAGAATTCCGGGACTCAAAATCGTGTTCGGCACTGATGCAGTGGCCGGAGCGCATGGGCGCAACGCCGAGGAGTTCATCGATCGCGTTCGTGATGGCAAAGTGGATCCGATGACCGCGATGGTCTCAGCTAATTCGCTTGGGGCTGAGGCAATGGGGCTGGCCGACAAGATTGGTTCAATCGCGCCGGGTTTGCAGGCAGACATAATCGCGTTGGATGGTGATCCGCTAGCAGACATCACAGCCGTGAGACGGGTGGTGTTCGTGATGAAGGGAGGAGTAGTTTACAAAAATGTGGCGCACAGACGCCGCTAATTGAAGTGGAAGACTCGCAGCGAAAACTTGAGCAAAATTTCAGGTTAGAAAGGGTGGTTTACCCCCACTCAAGATTCATTATCACTCAAGCTTCAGTCCTACGATTCAACCCAGTGTCCGATACGCTTTAGCTTGTCGTTAACGTGCGCAACACTCAAGCTGAAAGGAATGAATCAACCGAAGAAAGTTTGCAGGTCTGAAAGGAACAACCGAAGAAAGTTTGCAAGTTGGGAAGGGTGGCTTGCCCCCGCCGCA
>DATBSH010000479.1:0-21973 GCA_036559885.1 Pyrinomonadaceae bacterium | reverse complement strand
CTATAAACATCGCACTCCTAGCGGAGTGCGATGCGATCTCGTTGAGGAAATGGTCTGCGAACATCTATCACCACTCGAGCAAGCTCTTATTGATCGTGGTATCGCTGTGACTTTTCGAGGACAAGCATGGTCAATGAACTGCCGGGAGTGGGTGTACTTCGATTGCTTCCTCGACACCTCTGAGATTCGCAAACGCATTCCCTTCCCCAACTTTGTTCATGACCATTCACACCGCGGAACGCATGATGGTCAGGAGCGGGGACTAGTTTGCACCATCTGCCATGATGGAATTATGGGAGTTTACGAACCGGTACCAGGAAAGCCGATCTTTCGGCGCTGACGCTTTTTCGAGGAGAGAAGAAACCGATTAGGCACACCGTGGCTTCTATATCGACGGATTCGCCTTCGACCGCATTCAGCCCTCGCCGGCGAGCGGGCAGTGCTGCCGAGTTGCTGCTCGGTAGCGTCGTTGTCATCGGTCACAATGTTTTTCGCATTCTTCCCAACGAGGTGCCAATTCTCGTCGTGCTTGGACTTGTATCAGTGCGACTGCGCGACGGAGGATTCTCGGCTCTCGGGTTTCGAAGGCCTGCATCATGGGCGCGAATAGTTATCATCGCTGTTGCAGCGGCAACGGTGAGAATCGTGCTCGCGGAGTTTGTCATCGATCCCGTCACAGCGCGCTTCTGGCCCGCCGCCAAGGCACCCGCCGGAACCGAGGAGATCGCGGGAAACATCGCTCATGTTCTGATCGCGTTGCTGATCGTCTGGAGCTTCGCAGCGTTCGGTGAAGAAATCGCGTATCGGGGTTATCTGCTCACGCGTGCAGCCGACATCGGCAGTCGCTCCACGGTCGCATACTGGGTTGGAATGATCGTTGTGTCAGTTCTGTTCGGCTACGGACATTACTACAAAGGTCCATCGGGGAAAGTTGATTCCGGTGTTGCCGGGTTTATTCTTGGCTCGGCGTATCTGCTCTCGGGCCGAAACCTGTGGACGTGCATCCTGGCGCACGGATTCATCGACACGTTTGGCGTCACAGCGGTGTACTTAGGATGGGAAACATGATTGACGCTGTGTCCGCAAACTTAGTATCGCGAGTTAACTGTTTCCCGAGCACAACATCCTGTTCGTCCGCGCGTATGTCTAATGTACTCGCAAATAACACCTGGCAGTCCTAAAGGGGTTTGAAAATCTTCTTCCGCTGCTATAAAAGATCGCACGCGTACCGAAGTAAGCGTCGGACAACAATCGTTGGACGCGCGCGGATCAAGCAATCGGAATCGAACAGTTTCAACCTGAATGACAACGTTGAGCTACAAGTGGCGGATGGAGGGTTCGGAGCACAATTTCGAATTAGTGCGCGTGCCCGGGACGAGTGGTGAGCCATTTCTGTTCGGCAGAGGGAGCAATCGCAAACCAATTGAGGTATCGGAGTTCTACATCGCCACAACACCGGTGACTCAAGCGCTATGGTTGCACGTAATGGGGTCTAATCCCGCGGTTCATAAGAATCTTCGTTGTCCGGTAGAGAACGTTTCGTGGAAGGACGTCGCTGGAGCTGGCGGTTTTCTGGATCGGATAAATACGAGTGAGATCCTGAAAACCATCAATAAGGATAATCGGCAAATGCGATTTCGACTGCCGTCCGAAACGGAATGGGAATACGTCGCGCGGGGTGGATCCAGTTGGCAAGACGGGCTCACCTACAGCGGAAGTAATGATCCTGATGAGGTTGCCTGGTATGGGCCACGTTGGAGACGCTGGCACGATATGGTGGTGCGGGTCTTTGGTTGGCGTCTTGGCTGGCGTATCGCCTGTCGAGTTCGCTTCCAAAGGCGTCTGACACACACTCACGATGTCGCGTTGAAGGCGCCAAACCAAATCGGTATCTATGACATGTCAGGCAACGTGTGGGAGTGGTGCCAGGACGTTTCCACGGATAACTTGGAAGCGGTGCCCGCGGATGGCAGGCCGTACGTTGGTCCCGGAGAAGAGCGACGATTACGCGGCGGTTGCCACCACAATTGGAATCTTCATTGCACAGTCTCATGGCGCTATGGAATCGTGCCGAACGCTGCTGACGGATGTATCGGATTCCGAGTGTTGCTCGGGACGTAATAAAAGCAGCCTCAGGAAAGATAGGAGAAAATGATTAACACATTTTGTTCCGAACCAGGAAGTAATCGCAAAACGATTAACCATCCTCTGTTGCGCCGAGCAGGATTGGTGTACGCGCTTCTTCTAGTGTCACTCACCGTTCACGGCCGAGATATCGCCTGGCCGCAGTTCCGTGGGCCGGATTCAAATCCAGTAGGAACCGATCCGCGTTTGGCCGAACACTGGTCCAACACCGAGAACGTGGAGTGGTCAAAAGAAATTCCAGGACGCGGGTGGTCTTCGCCAATCGTGTCTGGCGGCAGGATATACCTGACGACGGTAACCACCGAGGGCAAATCAAAGCCACCGCAGAGCGGCACCGAATACAGTAATGAGTACGTCGCGGAACTACAAAAACAAGGACTGCCGATCGCGGAGGTGATCAAGCGCGTTACTGAGCGCGACATCGAGCTGCCGCATGAGGTGATGCTGCATTACTTCCTCTATTGCCTGAATCTGAAAACCGGCAAAGTCGAATGGACGAAGGAATTCTACAAAGGTCGACCTCCCGGCGGCCGTCATCGCAAAAACAGCTTTGTCTCTGAAACTCCCGTCACCGATGGCAAATCCATTTACGTCTACGTGGCGAACTTAGGGTTGTGGGCATTTGACCTCAAGGGGACGCAGTTGTGGACCACGGCGCTTGAAGCGAATCCGATCTACCTCGAGTTTGGGACGGGCGCATCGCCAGCGCTCGCCGATAACCTGCTGGTGATCGTGAGCGATAACGAGAAACAGCAATACCTCGCCGCGTTCGACAAACGAACAGGCAAACAGGTGTGGCGCACGAATCGCGACGTCGGCGGCAGAGCACAGCCAGTCCAGCGATCAGGATGGGCTACGCCATTTGTTTGGCGGCACCCATTACGCACAGAGATTATCGCCATTGGACCAGGAGAAGTGATTAGTTACGACTTGGCTGGCAAAGAGTTGTGGCGAATGTCGGGGATGGCGGCGACGCCAATCCCAACCCCTTTCGCGTATGAAGGCCTGCTCTACATCAATGGTGGTCGCGGTCGACCATTATTCGCGATTCGTCCCGGAGCTACGGGAAATATTTCTCTCGAAAAAGATCAGACCTCGAACGAGTATGTTGTTTGGTCGCAAGCGCGTGGTGGGACTTACCTTCCCTCGCCTGTCGCTTATCAGGGGGCCGTGTACACGCTGACTGAGACCGGAATCTTGAATCGCTATGACGCAAAAACTGGAAAGCAGACTTACAAGACACGAATTGATCCAACAGCAACCGCTTTCACCACCTCACCGTGGGCCTACAACGGAAGGCTGTTCTGTCTGAGCGAGGAAGGCCAGACGTTCGTCGTCTCAACCGGTGAAGAATTCAAGTTACTGCACGTCAATGCACTGGACGACTTCACGCTTGCTTCACCAGCACTGGTCGGCGACCGTCTGTTGATACGAACAGAACATCGGCTTTATTCAATCCGGCGGAGAGCATAGTTAGTCATCAGGAAATCCTACCGACCGCCTAGCCGCTGTGAATTAAAGGCCGCAGCGAGTCTGGATTTAAGCGAGAAAAGTTTGCAGGTTAGGAAGGGTGGCTTCCCCTGCCCCAAGGCGCTAACATTCAACGTTGAATGAATTGGACATTGAGGCGGGGCAAGCCACCCTTCCTAACCTGCAAACTTTCGCCACTTACTTGTATTAACCGATAGTTGATTATTTTTACAATGACTGGCGACAATATTTCTCACGGGTCAATAACCCTCTGTGAGAATCGTTGTTGAGGATAAGTCACCATGGAGCTCGGTGTCGCAGTTCCAATTTTGCCCGCTCGCGATCTCAATGAAACGCGAGCATTCTATGAACGACTGGGTTTTCGGACTGTTGGTTGGTGGCCCAGAGAGTTCGGCGGTTATGCGATTCTCCGCCGTGGCGATCTCGTGATGCACTTCTTTGCTTTCAAAGATATCTCACCGGATCAGAACTATGGACAGTGCTACTGGCGAGTGCAGGACGTCGACACGCTATACGCAGAGTTTCATGCCCTCGGTTTGCCGAACCGCGGCATTCCACGTTTGGTTTCCGTTGAGAATAAGCCTTGGGGTATGCGAGAGTTTTCCATCAGCGATCCGAACGGCAATCTCGTCCGCGTTGGCCAACTGATCGCGTCCGAAGGGTAGGCTGGCTATAAACATCACACCCCTACCGGAGTGCGAAATTATTGACAATGCGAATGACCAATCCAATCAATTGTCCAACCATCCTGGCGCTAATAGTTTTGTTAGCGGGCTCGACACATACCGCGAATGCCAGGTGCATCGTGCCAACACCACCAGACGCTCTACGCCAAGCTAAGCTTGTTTTCACAGGTAAAGTGCTCAGCGTTGATGATCCGGGCGCGCCTCTTCCAGAACTCCAATACAAAGTTGTTGCCCTAGAACGACCAATTAAGGTTCGTTTTGCTATTGAGCGAGTCTTAATCGGGAAACAGATAGATGAAATCGAGATCGGAACCAAAAGAGGAGGGCTCGAATCGGGATACGACTTTAAGCTTGGAGAATCGTATCTCGTTTATGCGGTGGAAACTGAAAACAAAGATCTGGTTGTCCAAGGCTGTAGTCGAACTCGGCCTGCCACAAACGCCGAAGACGATCTTTCATTCATATTGGGACAGAATCAAACGCGCAGCATCACACCTGCAGAGCTCAACGATCTGCTCAGAGAACAACTTGGCAGTAAGGTCAAGCCCGCCGTTGGCGTGATCAGTGAGCCAACATATGTGCTCAGCGATTTTAACGGCGATGGTTTTTCAGATGTTGCTATCGTTGTAATCATTGAACAAGGAAGGGACGAGCTTAAGTCCCATGGAGTGCGGTATCTCGATGTAGATCCGTTCTCGCGCACGAATGGTGTTCAGCTGGATCCAGTTGCCAGCGGGAAGATGGGGCAGAACTGTCTTGGAATAGTGTTTCTGCATGGCTCGGCAAAGGAGTGGGATCCACGGACAATCTCCGACAAGTTCATCATCTACGATTGTTTCAGTTCAATCCGGCGAGTTCCTAAAGGCGTGCCAATACGCAGAGGTCGCCGATCAACGGGCCCTCCACCCCGACCCAAGGGTGATTCAATCCTCTTGGATTTAGAATCGGGAGCCAAGTCATTAGTCTACTGGGATGGAAAAACGTATCGTGGTTTTTCTATCAGACCGGGTGATTGACGCTTCGACCAAGGAGTGAAGTATGAGCAAGGGTGATCGCAGCCGTGTAATTCATCTTGCCGACGCGGGGGCGCTTTTCGGGTCCCGCAGGCGAGCACGCTACCACTGTGTTGCAGCGTGGCACCCTTGATGTGGCGCTATCCATGCCGGCATATCCGATACAGCAGACGCCCCATGCAAAAGACGAAATCTACATTGTGGTCAGAGGCCGAGCTGTCGTACTACATGACAGCGAACGGGAAGCATGTGAAGCGGGAGACGTAGTGTTCGTTGCCGCCGGCACTGAGCATCAATTTGAGGACTTACGTGACGGTTTTGCGGTGTGGAGAGTGTTCTACGGACCCGATGGCGGCGAGATTCCATGAGCGATGCATATAGCCGCAGAATAATATGCGGTGCTGCACTCCTGGCGGAGCGCAAAAGAACAACAGAACGGGAGCGAAGCGACCGATTTCAATCAACGGTATCGACAACAATAATTACTCGAATCAGTCGCTTCGCTCCCGCTTCTGAAACGCTCACTTATTCGATCGTTGTACGATTCGCTCGACACTCGACATCTTTAGATCTTGCAATCAAAAAACCAAAGTGAAACAACATTCGAAGCGCTCTCTGTGGCAATGCCCTAAATGCGGGCATCGCTTCGTAACCGCCAACATCTGGCATTCGTGCGGTCACCATCGGCTTGCGGATCACTTCAAAGACAAACCCAAGGCACGGCGTGAAACCTTTGATCGGTATGTTGAAGCAGCACGACGCTACGGCCCCGTGACGGTCTACGCTCAGAAGACGCGCATAGTTATACAAGGTCGTGTGCGTTTCGCCGGCGCGGTTGTACGAAAGAATTGGCTTGATGCCAGTATGTGGTTGAGGCGACGCATTACTCATCCGCGATTGGTGCGAACGGAGTCGTTCGGTGGGCTTGGATACGGTCACCACTTTCTTCTCTATGCTCCAGAGGATATCGATGACGCATTAGTCCAACTTCTCGGAGAAGCATACGCTATTGGTCAGCAAGATTAATCTGTGAGATTTCTCGACTGATGCGCGCAGTCGAACGCGGCCGCATCAAAGAGGTGCGCAAGCTGAACAACCATCCGTCTTATTTCCCGATCAAAAGATGCCACGTTGTTCCTTTGTAGGGCAATAAGGGCCTCTCTCCAAATTCTGGCAGCCACGACCCCTTGAAGCGAACGGAATTGATTTATGTTGTATCTGGTTACTGGCGCAAGTGGTTCGGGTAAGACAGTTTGCCTCAGCCGACTTCGTGATCTTAATCCTGAGATTTATTGGTATGACTTCGACGAGGGTGGTGTTCCGTCGAATGCCAGTAAAGCGTGGCGCCAGACCAAAAGCGAACACTGGGTGAAGAAGGCCATCCAACATCAAACGGATGGTCATGACACGGGTGTTTCCGGCGGCATCATTCTGGGGGAAGTGCTTGCTTGTCCGTCTGCTTCACAGGTGAATGTGGCCGCTTGTTTGTTGGATTGTTATGACGTGGTACGGATCGATCGATTAATCGCACGCGGCTTACATGGTGCCACTCTGGACATGCTTTGTTGGGCCGCATGGCAGCGAATGCATGCTGTTGATCCGCGGTGGCGGCCGGATGTGATCCGCGAAGGTGGTGCTCCTGACATGCGCTGGGAACGATGGGAGACCTGGCAACGTAACGATCCACGCTGGCGGGTCACCGTTATAGATACAACTGAGATGTCGATCGAAGATGTCGCAGCAGCAGTATCAAGGTGGATTGAAGCCGAGAGATTAAAACGTCGCTAAGGGCACCCCGTAACGGAGTGCACAAGCCAAAGAACGGGAGCGAAGCGACCGATTTCAACCAACCTTATCGCCCATGTACCTTGAAATCGGTCACTTCGCTCCCGTTTTGAAACCCGATCGATTGCACACCGGTGTCGGAAAATCACTGCTCCGCCACGTCAACTAAATAGGATCGTCTTTCACCTTTCGTGAGGCATGGTGTTTGCCGAAACGTTGGTGATGAGACTTCTAACCTATCGAATCATCCAATCGTTTAGCCTAGTCGTCCTGCTTCTTGCCGAGGTCTTGCTTTCGTTCATTCTTACCTGGCTTATTAAAGGTCACGGCGTTATCGCCTGTGGAAGAGGAATCTTCGATAGTTCCACGTGGCTTTTGGATGTAATCGTGTTTATTGGCGTCCCAACTCTCTTTATAGTGGGCGCTGGTTCGCTCTTTCTTTGGTGCTCAAAGCAATGTGCCGCTTCGCTGCGGGAGCATTAATCAGAAGCGCTCCAGATCAATTCGCAATTCGTACTCCGAATGATGATTATAAGGACATTGCACTCCTAAAGCAGTGCAGAGCCTCTTACTCATCGGCGGCTATAAACATTGCGTCCTAGCGGAGTGCACGCCATCATAAGAAATCTGGTTTCAGCGCCTGAATATCAGGTAGTTGCTATAATGCTGCGAGATAACAAGAACTTGAGGTGGTCAATGAACAAGGTTTACTCACTTATCCTGTTGACTTTTCTGAGTGGGAACGCACTCGCTGTTGCAGGTAGCCCAGAGCCTACCGAAAACATTCTTCTCTTCGCCCAGACCGATCAGGACACATCATGTGAACAGCCCAAGGAATATTTGATAGATATCGAAAAAACGCGTGTGCGTTATGTCGAGGCTGGTGCAGGACCGGCCGTGGTGATGATCCATGGAAATGCCGGGAGTGTCGACGATTTCGATTTCAAAAGCCTGGGTCAGCTGTGCCGTGATCACAGACTCATTGCTTTTGATCGACCTGGGCACGGCAAGAGCCATCGGCCCAACGGTTCAGACGCGAGGTTGAAAGATCAGACGCGATTATTGCACGAAACACTTTCGCATCTCGGTATCACGCGCCCCATCCTCGTTGGGCATTCCTGGGGAGGCGCTTTGGCACTCGATTATGCGCTTCAGTACCCGAACGAAGTCTCGGCGATTGTGTTACTCGCACCGGCCGCCTATCCGGATGGCAGCGGCGATGAATTTATGCGCGGTATGTTGAAAACACCTGTAGTAGGCGATGTCACCCTTACCCTGGGCCGACTCATCCTCGGCAAACGTCTTTTAAAGAAAGAGCTGGCGAAAGCCTTCTATCCGGAAGATGTGCCAGACGACTATTTGCGCCACGCCTCATCTTTGTGGCTCGGCCATAAGCAAGTGCGAGCATTCTTAGAAGACGAGTGGAGTTTGGACAAAGACCTGGAGAAGACAAGCAGGCACTATGCAGACATACGTATCCCGGTTGTAATTGTCACTGGTGATCACGATAAGGTGGTGTCTGCCAAACACAATGCATACCGACTAAAGATATCGATCGCGCAATCGCAATTGATCGAACTGAAGAACACCGGTCACCAAGTTCCGCAAACTCATCCTGAAAGCATCAACAAGGCGCTTAGCTTAATCTCGAAGTTCTCGCCGCGGTCACAGTCGTCTGGTGTGTCAAATCCAAGATTGCGGTAGATTGGCTTCCTCTTCAAGGCATTCCGTGAGGGATGCCATGTTTATAGCCCGCGATTACAAAGAGGTCCAGAATGTTAAGTCTCGAGGATCAAAGATGGTCTGAGCTGAGGCACGCCTATGGAACCGCTGGCGACGTGCCCGCTCTTTTGCGTCAGCTTGAAAGTATGCCGTCCTCGGGTGGTAACGCAGAGCCCTGGTTCACTCTCTGGAGTTCGTTGGCACATCAAGACGATGTTTACCCGGCGTCGTTCGCGGCGGTTCCGCACATAATCAGAGTACTGGCATCCGCACCAACTAGAGCCGATCATTCTTATTTTCAGTTCCCCGCTTGGGTTGAGATCTGCCGCGTGAGAAACAACGTCGATATACCGGAAGAACTCCGTTCCTCCTATTTCGAATCCCTCGCCCAACTTCCCTCACTTGTGGCTGAAGCTTCGACTCGTCCCTGGGATTCGGGATTTCTCCGCTGTGCGTTGGCGGCACTCGCCGCCGCAAAGGGTCACCCTCTCATCGCGAAGGCAGCACTAGAACTCACACCGGAAGTTGCCGAGGAGTTTTTAGACTGGCTTTATGAGCAATGATGTCTTCCTATTTCGTCACACACGCAAGTTGGACGGCTTCCTTGAGGGACGAACTATGAATCATTCAACTTCTTTCATCTATAATCCTTCCGCCCTCGTACTCTCAGTGGCGGCCTTGTTGGCAATTATCAACTTCGCCTGCTCTAAGGCCGAAAAGACAATCTCCCCCAATGACAGAGGTACTGCTATGACAATCAAGATTATCAGCCCCAGTTTTGCTGATGGACAGTCAATCCCTCCAAAATATACCTGCGATGGCGAAAATCTCTCTCCGCGTCTGAGCTGGGATCAAGTCCCACAAGGAGCAAAAACATTAACGCTGATCTGTGATGATCCGGATGCGCCTGCTGGAACATGGGTGCATTGGGTGCTTTATGACTTGCCGGCAATATCGAAAGAGCTCCCAGAGGCTGTTGAGGCCAAAGCAGAGTTGGCTAATGGGGCGAAACAAGGTCGGAACGATTTCAAACAGATTGGCTATGGTGGGCCATGTCCACCGAAGGGAGGACCACACCGGTATTATTTCAAGCTGTACGCTTTGGATAGACAGCTAGACCTGACATCAGGGGCGACAGCGAAGGAAGTACAGGAGGCGATGAACGGACACATCGTAGGTGAGGGAAAGCTGATGGGTACATATAAGCGGAAGTGACGCGACGTTGACTAGTCGTAGTTGGCTATTCAGTACACGCACCGGAGGACAGATGACAAATGTTAGAGAGGCAGATCATGAACTTTGAAGTAACTAATGCTGAGAGGGAGTTCTTGTCAGAACTGTTGGATGCGCGACATACATCTATGCTTCATGAGCTTCATCACACAGACAGTTACGAGTATAAGCAGCTGTTACAAGAGAAGGTCGATTTGCTCGAGAAGCTTAGGCAAAAGCTAAAGGATCTGACCTTCGCGCAGCCAACCAGTTAATAAGTGATCGCCCTCCTTGCCCATATGCAAGACGGGAAACAAATTGTCGCGGCAATCACACGAGTTTGTTTGTGGATGTCGCCGTGGAACCGCGAACAGTATAGGTTGATGTGAACTGAAAATAATTCGAGCGGAGAAAAATCATGCAAAGGGCGGAGGCTGAACGAGCCAAAGTTAGCACCAGCATCAGACCCGGCGCTGTCATCTTTACTGGAGACCACAAACGTCTGGCAAAATTCTATGAAGCAGTTACCGGACTAAATGTGCGCTTCTCAGACGACAGTATTACGGTTTTAGGATCAGATACTTTTGAGCTAGTGATCCATTCGCTCGCAGGAGAGCCAGCAGTGAACGTGCCTCCACGCGTTCGTCAAGACAGTTACATCAAGCCGTTCTTTCCGGTGACAAGTCTGTCTGAGGCGCGGGAAAGAGCTGCCGCTAACGGAGGACAGCTACGTCCTGAGAGCGAAGAGTGGGAAGCCCGTGGCTTTCGCGCATGTGAGGCGATCGATCCTGATGGTAATGTCATCCAGTTCCGGGAAGAGCAAGGATAAGGGATGAAGATGGAAGACATCGACCACATGCTGTGTCCACCGCGTAGTCGCGACGAGTGGCTGGCTTACCATGCGATACGACGCACCGTGCTCTTTGAAAATCGCGGCCACGCCGGTCAATACATCGAGAACCATCCCGACGAATTCCGACCCGGGCATCATCCACTGATTCTGATCCACAATGGCGCGACCGTAGGAGTTGTCCGTGTTGATGTAAGCGACCGCGCTGCATGGTTTCGCAGAGTTGCTATACGCCAGGATCTGCAGAGGCGTGGTCATGGACGGACCCTATTGCGGCTGGCGGAAACCTTTGCGCGCGGACAAGGTTGTAACGAAGTCCGGTCCAATGTTGCTACCGACGCGGTTGGTTTTTATGAACGCTGTGGCTATTTGCGCGACGTCGCTACGGAGAGTACTGGCAGTATAACGATGCGGAAGGCGCTGGCTTAATATTGCAAATTGCCGGACAAATGGTGGGAGGTCTTGAGGAGCGTTCAGTTTCTGGAGATGCTTATGCAATGGCTTTATCTTTTATGCGCGATTCTAGGCACCATTCTTCCTCTTTCGCAGTTGCTCCAGTTTCTCGCACAGTACGGTTTTGATTTACCGCTACTCTTCAGGCAGCTTTTTCAAAATCATGTCTCTGCCTTTTTCGGATTGGATGTCATTGTGTCGTCACTTGCGGTGTGGCTGTTCGTTTTTTCTGAGGGCCAGCGCCGTCGCATGAAGAACTTATGGGTTTACGTGGTTTGTAATCTGGCTGTGGGCGTATCGTTGGCTCTTCCGTTGTTCCTGTTCTTTAGGGAGCGCAAGCTAGTGTCGGAAAGACGTGCATAAGTTTTGCTCACTAATTGTTGTGCACCTGAATATTGATCAAGAGAAGGAGTACTCCTATGAATCGATTCTTTCTTTGGATTGTTTGCTCCCTCTTAATCGTTACTGGGCCAACGCCTCGCTTGCCACAAATGGATCCGAACCACGATCAATGGCTGCAAGAACGATACTTTGAGGCCACGTCGATCAAGGAAGGGATGACACGCGCTGATCTTTTGAAAGTCTTTCGAATGGATGGGGGCATACAGCTGCTCTTGCCCACTCGTTACGTTCTCAAAGATTCCAACTTCATCAAGGTTGACATCGAATTCGATGTGCCGGCTGGACAGAGAATCGTGCCAGACGACTCGCGTTTTGAAATGCGCGACTCCAGTGAAAACTTTCAATTCGTTTCCAACGAGAAACTGAAAATCAAGCGAATATCTAAACCGTACATCGAACCGTTTGCTAATGACTAAGCCATGCCTGCGGAGACTAGGTTCGCTGATTCGATCGTGAAAGCTCTCGATAATGCCAAGATCCTGGGCGTACGCGCAGGGAAAGAGCACCGCTACACAGGCGTCTGGGTGGTCGTTGTAGAAGGCAGGGTCTACGCCCGTTCCTGGAACGACAAGCCCACAGGATGGTTCCGCGCCTTTAAAAAAGAACCCAGGGGAACCATTCAGGTTGGGAGGCACGAGATTCCTGTTCGGGCGAAGGTCACGCGCAGCGCGCGTATTCGAGACGCTGTGACGACGGCGTTCGGCGAGAAGTACAATACGAAGGCGTCTCGCAAATGGGTAGAGGGATTTGCCGAACCAATGCGAGCTCTGACAACGGTCGAATTCATTCCTCGCCGAGGTTAGGCAAGTGCTTATCAACGCAGATGCTTGGTAAAAAAATCGCGCACTACGAGATCACTGCGAAAATTGGCTCTGGCGGCATGGGTGAGATCTACCGGGCCCGGGATCTGAAACTTCAGCGGGAAGTTGCCATCAAGATCTTACCGTCAGCGATGTCGCCGGCGTCGGGAGAGCGCGAACGTCTCAAGCATGAGGCGCGAACACTTGCCGCACTCAATCATCCAAATATCGTTACGGTCTATTCGGTCGAGGAGGACAACGGAGTCGACTTTGTCACCATGGAACTGCTTGAGGGCGAGCCTCTCGACAAAGTCATGACCCACGGCTTCCTCACGGAAGAACGTTTTACCAATCTGGCAAGGCAACTTCTCGAAGCGATGCAAGCCGCACACAAAGAGGGTGTGGTGCATCGGGACTTGAAGCCCGCCAATATTATCATCACCGCTGACCAGAGGATCAAGGTGTTGGACTTTGGCATCGCGAAAGTGTTCCCGCTCGCGTCAACCAAGAGCTCATCTGTGGAAACGGAAGACTCGACACGCTTTCTCACACAGCCGGGGATGATCCTCGGTACCATCTCTTACTTCTCTCCAGAGCAAGCGCAAGGGCAACGCGTGGACCACCGGTCTGACATTTTCAGTTTAGGGATCGTCCTTTATCAAATGTGTAGTGGTCGCCATCCCTTCATCGGTGACAGTGCTGTATCGGTCGTGACTTCTATTCTGAGAGACGCGCCGGCTCCATTTGAGAACTCCGATGCGTGGCTAACCCGCGTTCGTCCCGTCATCGAACGCTGCCTGGAGAAGAATCCCGATCAGCGATACCAACAAGTGTCTGAGATCATCGATGATTTGAATGCCGTCTGCAGCGGGGCGTCGTCGGCCAGTACAAATGCGGCTACCGATCTGATTCAGGCGGGCCGAGCTGCACTACGCCAGCATTCATGGTCGCAGGCGTTGGACCAACTACAGCGAGCCGATGCATTAGTCGAGCTCGCGCCCGACGATCTCGAGTCGCTTGCCGATGCCGCCTGGTGGAACGGAAAGATGGATGATTGTTGCGACCTTATGAAGCGCGCCTATGCGGGCTATTTGCAGGACAATCAAACGCGACGGGCAGGCATGATAGCTGTAAAGCTGGCTGATGTCTTTCATCACAGAGCATCGCGGTCGCACAGCGCAGGCTGGCTAAAACGGGCCGAGAAGTTGCTCGAGAAGGCCGAAGATTCTGTGGAGTACGGATACCTCCTGCGCTTCAAAACAGTTGTTGCGCTTGAAATCCACGGCGACACAGAGTCCGCATTACGTTTGGCAAAGCAAACCTTCGATATCGGCAATCGCACAGCCGACAAGGACCTGGTCGCATACGGCACTCAAGATCAAGGACGCGTCCTCGTGGATCGCGGTGAACTTGCCGACGGAATGGCGCTGCTCGATGAAGCTATGACCTCAGCCTTGAGCGGCGAACTCAATCCACTCACCGTAGCAAAAACCTATTGCAACATAATCTCTGCCTGTGAAAGAACAGCTGATTATCGGCGCGCTTCGGAATGGACTGAAGAAGCGCGGCATTGGTGTGGGCCGCAAGATGGTTCGCCTTTTCCAGGCATCTGTTCGGTTCACCGTGCGGAGATTATGCGGCTCCGCGGATCTCTTCAGGAGGCAGAGCACGAGGCCGAGCAAGTAGCGGCAGACTCGCGTGGCTACATTGACGTCGCTGGCGCTGCCTATTACGAGATTGGCGAAATCAAATTGCGCACGGGTGATTATGCGGGGGCCGAGGCAGCTTTTCGCGAGGCCCACCAACGAGGCCACAATCCTGTTCCCGGATTGCCGTTACTGTTTCTTGGCCAAGGGAAGATTGATTCCGCCAAGAGCTTGATCGCGCGGGCGCTAGCGGGAACGCAGCTTCCGCTTGATCGCGCAAGACTTCTGCCAACGCACGTTCGAATTGCACTGGCGGCAGCAGACCTTGAAACAGCAGCACGGTCCATTCAGGAACTTGAGTCAATTGCTTCTCATTTCGGATCCGCTGCTCTCAAGGCTGCTGCCGCACAGGCCCAGGGAAGTTTGGATCTGGCCAACAGTGACTTCGAAAATGGGAGTATCAACCTGAAGCGGGCGCTGGATCTCTGGCTGGAGGTTGGACTTCCATACGAGGCGGCGGTTACGCGAATACAATTAGCGCAGACTTATCGTGAATTGGGCGACACGACAAGTGCTGATTTAGAAGTTGCAGCCGCACGATCAACTTTCGAGAAGCTTGGGGCAGTTCAAAACGTCGTTTGACCCTGCGTTGAGTGCGGCCTCTCTGAAACCTTAACTTAGATAAAATGGCCGTCTCTTTCAGCATTGAGTCTTAACCGTTTTGCAACCGCGAACGGTACTGATTGCATTGCCAACCTGACGGAATTCACATCAGAAAATCAGCTTCATCGCCAACTGAATATTCCTTGGTCCACCTCCGCCCATAAACGGATTGCCGATGCCTACGTCTGGTGTAACTGTGATTGGAAGAAAACCCGTGCCTCGACCAGTCACCGGATCTATCGTTGAAGTGATGTCGGCAGCAAAACTCGGCAATAGTGGATTGGAAAAATTCGGATGATTGAAGATGTTAAAGACCTCAGCTCGTAGTTGAATACTTAGCTTTTCAGTGAGCTTAGTGTCTTTGAAGATCGAAAAGTCAACATTGTGATAACCCGGTCCGCGCAGGGCATTTCGACCAAGAGAACCAAAATGCCAGGTGCCAGGAATGCACGAAGCAGCACTGCCGTCACCGGTTGGATCAAGCGTGCAGGGCACCTTGAATGCCGATAGATTGATGAACCTATCCGGGGCGCTTGTGCCCGCATAAGGATCGCCAATGACATCCGGTCGTGGAAAAAACTCACCTGTGTTGTTGTAATCGTCAAACAGCGTCAAGTGAAACGGGTTGCCAGTGCGTATGGTCACGATCGTGTTTAGTTGCCAACCCTTCCCGAAACGCGGGTGTGACTCCCAGAGATTTGGAAAAGCGTAACTGGCCGTGACGACGAACCGGTGTCGATTGTCGAAGTTCGAGTTTGCTTTCTCGCAGCGCGTGCAAAAGCTGTTGTCGGGCTGCGTCGCATTTGCCACGTAGTCTTGGCCGTCAGAAGCGTTATCGATCGAATGCGACCACGTATAGTTGACCTGCGCTGAGAAGCCTCTGCGTTCACGCACGGAGAAGCTTGTTTGCAGTGCATTGTAGTTTGAAATTGCAGTGGTCTCGAGTTGATTAACGTAGAAGAACGTGCCTCCAGAAGGCGCAAAAGGTCCGTTGTCAAACGGCCGAGCCGAAGAAACACTGGGGTTCACGGGTTGGTTGATATCACGATAGCGGAATAGTCTTGTGCCATGCGAGCCGACGTAACCAACTTCAAGTACGCCGTTTCTAAATAACTCGTGTTGAATATTCAGATTGTAGTTTTGGATGTACGGAGTGCGCAGATTTGGATCGGCCGCGAATACATCCGAGTCGAGAAAGTCGGTAAAGATTGGGACGCCGTTCTGGATCGTTGGTTCAGTTGAAAACGAAAACAGGATTGGCGAAGGGCCGACCGGATTGAAAGCCGGTCCTGGATTGAATGTATTGAATGGAAGTTGTCCGGCAAAGAAGTCTTGCGAGAACGCGTCATAGAACAGGCCCCAACCTGCACGTACCACAGTCTTGCCGTTCCCGTGGATATTCCATGCTAGCCCGACTCGCGGCGAGAAATTATTCCAGTCGCGATCATAAAGTCGTGGAAGTCCCGGCGATCCCACCTGGACAAGGCCCACGGTGGGACTGAAGTTACTCAGCAGATTGTTCTTCTCGTCAATCACGCCGAAATAGTCCCAACGGAGCCCAAGATTGAGTGTCAGTTCCGGCCTCCAGCGAAATGTGTCCTGCAAATAACCTGCGTGCGAGTTCTGAAAAGTAAAGCGGTTGGAGTTGCCACGCGCAGCTCGGCCACCGATTAGCGTGCCGGAGAGAAAGTCCGCGAGCGTATCGAAGTCTAAACGACCGCGATAGCCGGCATCGAAAAACTGATCCACAGTCGTGCGCCGAAATTCGTAACCAAACTTCAAGTCATGTCGCGTAAGCTTCCACGAAAAATTATCGATTACCTGGTAGTTAATGTCTGTGCGTGCGCGCGGCACAGATAGTGTTGCGCCGATGTTGGTTATGCCCAGGTCATCGTGAATGCGAATGAGCGGCAATCCAAAATCTTGCTCACTGGTGATGCCTGTGTTGAGTCCAATCGAGCGTGGATCGAAATCACTGTCTTCGGGGAAAAACCCTTCCTTGAATCGGTTAAAACCAAACCTCAGCTCGTTGACTTTACTCGGTGAAAGAATCTTTAGATAAGAAACTGAGACCAGATGAACGGTAGTGGGTGTAATCGTGTTGTAACCGGGAAGGATGTTACCCGCGAGAATCGCAAGAGGAAACGACTGATCGCTCGTACCGTAAAAGTAGCGTCCCGTAAGTTGGTTATCCTTATTGAACGAGTGGTCGATCTTCCCGATCAAGCTGTCAACATCATTGGAGGCGGGCGTGGTAACGAACAGATTTGGTTGGCCGGTATTGTCAAAGAGCGGCAGCGGTCGGTTCGGAGCGGGCCACGGGTTCCGAGCCAGCAAGCGAGCGATGACCGGGTTCGTTGCACCACCAAGCGCCGCTATCTCGCGCGGGTCTGGGACGCGGGCAGATGAATTCAGGCCAACTCGTTCGCGTTGACCTTCGTAGGCGAAGAAAAAGAATGTCTGCTTGCGTTTTATCGGGCCACCGATCGCGCCGCCAAATTGATTGTTTCTAAAAGCCGTTTGCGAATCAGGCTTAGGATTGAAGAAGTTGCGAGCATCGAGCTTGTTGTTCCGGAAAAACTCAAACAGCGACCCATGAAAATCGTTTGTACCCGATTTCGTAACGATATTGACGATTGCGCCAGAGTTGCGACCATACTCCGCTTCAAAGTTTGAAAGTATCGCTGCCTCCGAAATGGCTTCAATTGGCAAGATTGTCGCGGGAGTTCCGAAAACACCAGCTTCGTTGATCGCCGGTAGGTTTCGGTACCCGTCGTTCATATCGGTGCCATCGAGCAAATAATTATTCGCGCGTCCGCGGTTGCCATTAGCGCTAAACAATCCAAATGAGCCAGGAGAATCTGTCGCTCCCGACGGATCGCCCGTTGCGCCCGGAACCATGACCAGGAATTTTGTGAAGTCGCGGCCATTGACTGGCAGGTCTGCTGCGGTCTTCGTGGTTATCGTGCCACCGAGCGTGTTTGTGGTGGTCTCCACCTGCACGTTTGCCGCTACCGTCACGACCGTGTCTCCGCCCGAAACATTTAATTTCACGTCGACGCGTCGTTCACTCGCTACCTCGACTGTAACGTTTGAAACTACTGAAGGCACAAAGCCTGTCTGCTCGACACGCACTTCATACGGACCAATCGGCAATTCAGGCACGGTATAGTTGCCTGCGTCATCGGTGGTAGTCGCACGCTCGAGACCAGTGCTCGTATTCTTGATTGTGATCTTTGCGCCAGAAACGAGGGCACCGTTCGGATCGGTGACTGTGCCCAGGATTGTGCCGCGAAACGTTTGTGCGGATACAGCCGCTGTTAGCAAAGTAATCAACAACAACGCACGACCAAGGCGCGCCCAGAGTTTCGTTTCTGATTTATGTGATGTAATGGCTCTCGCGCTACCGCTATTCAGCGCCTTATTTCCCCGTTTCATTTAGTTGCTCCTTTTGTCGACGATGGCGTGGTAGATATTGCTGAAAGAACTCAGTGGATCACGCATGCGAGCGCGGCTGGGATTATAGCCCTGAAGTACCGAAACCTGTTCTTTTTGATATCTCTGAAGCCTAACAGGTACCTTGGGCGTGCGCGCACGCCAATCGTTTCAGGCAAGGACAGCTTCAGCGAACTTCTTCGCCGAATCACTATTGACTTGCCCTCTAGTTCTGGCATAGAAGCAACCTTACTCGTCCCCCCACCTGATTTTTGCCTGCAGAAAGGAGACCCTCAATGTCATTCGATGGGAAACATGCCTTGATTACTGGAGGCTCGCGCGGTATCGGCCGCGGCATAGCCCTGAAGCTCGCCGACCAAGGTGTGAAAGTGGCGATTAACTATTTCGAGAACGAGGCTGCTGCCCAGGATACACTCGCCCACGTGCGTGACTGCGGCTCCGACGGTTTCATCGTCCAGGCTGACGTATCGCGCCCCGAAGACATCAGCCACATGTTCGAGAGGGTGCGTCAGCAGTTCGGTAGTATCGATATCTTCGTGAGCAACGCACGCACGACGCTTCCAAGCTTCTACCAGAAGCCTTTGGAGCTTACGCTGGAGCAGTGGGACAAAGCCATGGACTCGCAGGCCAAAGCGTTCCTTATTGGCGCGCGCGAGGCCGCACGCCTAATGGGCGACGGAGGCCGCATCATCGCCATCACCTACGCGCCCGGTGGGCGCACAGGAAGCTGGCAACCGTGGGTGGCGATGGGGTCGGCGAAGGCCGCGCTCGACTCATTGGTGCGCTATTTTGCTGTGGCCTTGGGTCCGCGACGGATTACCGTCAATTCCATTAGTCCCGGCGGCGTCTTTGGCCCGCCTAACCTGGTCGAGGGCAGCGTACTACGGGCCCTGCCAAAAGAGGTTCAGGACGCCACACAGGCTTGGCACGAAAGTGGGTGGACGCCGATGCGCCGGCTGGCCACACCGGAAGATATCGGCAACGCTGTCGTACTCATGTGCAGGGAGGAGGCGGACTTCATCACTGGCCAGGTGATTCATGTGGACGGAGGAGCATCAATCATGGACACGGTCTTCCCACTCGAAATCCAGAGGGGATAAGAGTTGAAACCAGGGCAGCCTCTGTGACTGACGAAGAACTAATTCAGCAGGCGCGAGCGGTCGTCAACCCAAGAAAGATTGCGCACGGCTTCACTGTCGGTGATGTAGGCTGCGCCCTCCTTACCGAGAACGGTAAACTTCACGTGGGTGTCTGTATTGATACAGGTGGAGGTATGGGCTTCTGTGCTGAACACAGCGCGATCGCGTCTATGGTAACCTGCGGTGAGCAAAGCATCAGAAAGATCGTAGCTGTATTGGGTGACGGAACTGTTCTTCCGCCGTGTGGTCGCTGCAGAGAGTTCATGCGCCAGATCGATCGCGGCAACATGGACCGGACAGAGGTCCTATTAAACGGCGGCAGGGTGGCGAAGCTTCGCGATCTTCTTCCGGATTCATGGGACGAGGTCTTTTGAGCGTGTCAAAAGATTCACCGGACACTCAAGCATTGATCAATGCGTGGAGAACAAATCACCGCGTAACAACATATCTCATCGAGAACCTGCCGCCCGAGTTGTGGTCCAAGAATGTTCCCGGGGCGCCTCGCCGCACAGTTCGCATGCTGGCCGCCCACTTTCACAACGCCCGGTGCATGTGGATCAAGATGATAGGCGCGCGCCACGGCGTTAAAGTGCCCAAGTCCGTTGATGGCCGGGTAGTTCGGCCATCAGAGTTGACGCGCGCACTCGAAAAGAGCAGCCGGGGGATGATTGAGTTGATCCGGCTCGGCGTAGCTCGCGGTGGCGCAATCCCCCCAGCCTACTGGCAGAACTTCCCCACTGATCTTGTGCACTTCCTCAGTTACTTCGTGGCTCACGAGGCGCACCATCGTGGTCAGCTGGTTATGTTGGCGCGACAGTTGGGGCATCGACTGCCGAGAGACGTGACGGCCGGGTTGTGGCAATGGAAGAAAATGGCAAGGATGAAGGATGGGGGATGAAGGATGAAGGATGAGGGATGAAGGATGAGGGATGAAGCTCGAACGGTCACCCTTCATCCTTCATCCCTCATCCCTCATCCTTCATCCTTCATCCCTCATCCTGTGGACGCCGCTCTATCAAACTGTCGAAGTTCCGTCCAATAGCGCGGTGGTATTAACAGGCTGTGGACAATCGATTGGAGATTAAGGCTTGTAACGAGTCCATATGTTTCGACAAGAGTCGAGATCAAACTGTTAGAGCTCAGCTGAAGCATTCGCCGCACCTCGGCAGGTACGAGCAGTGCTTGAACCTGAAGTAGCAAATAGTAACGCCAAGCTCCCAGATGAACGCGATATTGACGAAACAATAATGACGTGTGCCGACTGTAAGTGAGATCGCGAACTAAGTGACGCCGCCGATCCAGCTTCCACTCTTCGTAAGTCGCCGGCAGTTCGGGAATCGATAATCCACTACCAATACGATGAAATACGGCGTATACCTCATGCCGTTCCGCTGCTGAGAGTGGTCTGTAGAGAAGAGCGTGAGAACGTTCAGAATAATCAACCAACATATAGAGCACGTCGCGGAATGCCCAATCGGGTATCGTGTCCTTACGCTGTTGCTCAACTGCGTGGTGAGAAGCGTTTATGCGATTCAACGTACGCCGCGCCGTCTCTTCATCAACGAACACGATTTCCTGGGCGTACCGGACCGTCGAGAAAAGACGTCCGATCGGATCGCGCGGAATTTTACCGGTGAAGAAAAGCCAATCAACGGCTCGGTTGAGCGCGAACTCTGCTGCTGAGCCCGCGAAGATCAAAAGGATAAGGTCCGGGTCACCCCAGATCTTCCGCACGATTGAGCTTTTGTGTACAAAGTCTGACATTGCCGTCGCATGCTGCTCCGCAAGTGTTAATGATGATCATGAGCTTGAAACGCTTCAGAGACATCGTTCAGGCCGACGCTCGCTCTGGCCATGACGCTGTTTGGCCTGGATTGGTTTACTCGTGTTCACTACGTTTCGTAAAAAATAACGGCTACGTTGATTCCACGCTGCCAATCATAAATCAAATTTGGCTCCTGCTAATAATTGTAACGTTCGTCTTCGGCCTTGTAATTTACCTCGGCTGCCATCATTTCTGGCGTTGCTGGCAACCGTCTGGGTGCTCTACCTTTCAATTCAAGGGCATTGATCTGTAGCGGTCGATGCGTAAATGCCGCGGGTAACTCAAACAACAGAACATATGATGAACAAGAATCCTCTCACTACGACTGTCATTGTTTTTGCTATCGGCGATGGATACACAATGTGGGAGGCCTTCGCCACTCGGACATTCCCCTTGTTCACGGCACTAGCGTGGGTTCAGGGAATTATTCTCATCGTGCTCTATCTCAAGAGATCCCGTTTCGCAGCAACCTTCCTGTTTTATTCGGCACTTCCCTTGTATCCACTTTATTTCGGTCTTAAGCTGACTGGATTGACGGCACCGCCTGTGACAACACAGGTCTACTGGGTTGCCGCAGCTATTTATCTTGTGGCGTTGCCCTTACTTTGGAAGCTGAAACGGGATTATGAGCGCTACATTGCCGCTCGTTCGGCTGCACCTACGCTATAACCATCCTTGAACGGAG
>DATBSH010000478.1:0-4532 GCA_036559885.1 Pyrinomonadaceae bacterium | reverse complement strand
CCGTAGAGGTCTATTACCTTCTTGATCTCAGCAATGGCTTCGCGACACATCCCTTTTCTCTCATAAGCTTGTCCCAGGTAGAAATGCGCGTTGATGAAACTTTGATCGAGTTCCAGAGCCCTCTTCAACTGTTCTATCGCCAGGTCTTCCTGACGCGCCATGAGGTGATGCCAGCCTAAATGTGTATTTGTAATTGGAGCTAGCGGGTCCAGCTCCAGACAGCGAAGACTTTCGTGAAGAGATTCTTCAAACCGGCCCATCGCTACCAGAAAATGGGAATAGCGGTGATGAGCTTCCACGTAGTTCGGATTCAGTTCGAGTGAGATCCTGAATTCTCGTTCTGCGGCGGGCCAGTCCCAGTCAAGGTTCACTTTGACATGAGCGAGAGCGTTGTGGGCTTCAGCGAGAGTGTCATCAATCTCAAGCGCCTTGATCGCTGCCGCTCGCGCTTTAGTGATTGCGTCCTTAGGCGAGATTTCCGCCAAGCTGGAGTTTGCATAGCAATCAGCCAATCCCGCGTAGGCGAGAGCGTAGTTCGGATCTATCTCAATTGCCTGCTGATAGTACTCAATGGCCTTCTGGTATCCGTCAACGGATCTCTTATTGAAGAAATGGAGGCCCTTCAAATAGAGTTGATAGGCCTTGGTGTTTTGAGTGTAACGTTTGGCGAGACGCTTCTGTTGGCTGCCCGTCAAACGAAGCCGCAAGGCTTCCGATATCTCGTGTGCGATCTGCTCCTGCACCTCAAAAATGTCAGACAAGTTTCGGTTGTAGTGGTTACCCCAGAGCTGCGTTTCATCGTTGGCGTCAACCAACTCAGTCCCCACCACGAGCCGCTCCCCGACCTGAAGAACTCTTCCAGTGAGCACAGCGCGCACGCCCAGTTCACGTCCGACCTCTCGAGGTTGCACGTCTTTGGCCTTGTAACGAAACACAGAACTGCGGGCCATAACTCGCAGCTCGGGTAGTTGCGAAAGACTGTTGATGATGCTCTCGGTAATCCCATCCGAAAGATATTCCAGATTTGGGTCGCGACTCGCGTTGGTGAGAGGCAGAATGGCTAGCGAGTCTATGAAGTTGTGCGGCTGCGATTCATAGGAAAGAGTTACGGTACCGCTCGCGCGAGAAGAGACGTGCCTTAACTCGCGGCTAGCATCACCGGTCCCTGGCCCGCTGTCCATTGAACGTTCTAACTCTTTTTCAAACTCCAACTTTTGCTTGAGACTCTTCAGATCGGACAACAACTCTCTGGCGGTTTGATACCGCTCCTCACGGTCTTTGCGCAGCGCCTTCTTTACGATCCATTCCAGTTCAGTTGGGATTTCGGGTGCGTACCTTGTCAGATTAGTCGGCTCCCGCTCGAGTACCGCCGCGATCACGTCGCTGCTTGTCGCGCCCTCGAAAGGCACTCGACTGCCAATCATTTCGTAAAGCACAACACCCAGGCTCCAGATATCTGTTCGTTGATCAACGGGAAGGCCGCGCGCCTGCTCCGGCGACATGTAACGCACAGTGCCCATCACCATTCCCGGTTTTGTATCAACTAAAGTCTCCGGTTCTGAGTCTGACTTCGGTTCTGTAAGCTTTGCCAGCCCGAAGTCCAGAACTTTGACAATCCCATCCGTTCGCAGCATGACGTTTTCCGGCTTGATGTCGCGGTGAACGATGGTCGCAGCGTGAGCGGCCGAAAGCGCTGAAGCGATCTGAATTGCAATATCGAGTGCTTCAGGAATCTTGATCGTTGCGGTCGACATGTGCTGGCGCAGCGTTTGACCTTCAATCAGTTCAGTCACCATAAAGTGGCGGAAATCTATTTCTCCAACTTCGTAGATAGTCAAAATATTGGGATGGTTAAGCGCTGAAGCCGCACGCGCTTCCTGCTCAAAACGACGTACGCGTTCCTCGTCTCCGGTGAAGTGGGGCAGCAAGATTTTGAGAGCCACCTTCCGACCGAGTCGCGTGTCCTCCGCAAGATAGACTTCGCCCATGCCGCCGGTCCCTAGTTTTCCCGTGACCCGATAAGGTCCCAGTTCGCGACCGATCATCGATCTACTTTTGTCCAGTGATTGGGCCATCAATTCAAACGCTGGTAACTCAATGAAGCCGCCCGCCTGTTCGTGGGAAGCGATGAACGACTCGACGTCAGCTTGCAACGAAGGATCAGCGGCGCATGCTTGCTTGAGGAAGGCTGTTCGCTCTGCTGGTTCTCGCTCAAGCGCAGACTCCAGCAAGGACTTGATGCGCTGCCAGCGTTCAGGTGTCATGCGGCTTACCTGTTGGACAATTCGTGATAGAGCCAGGCTTTCGCGCTGACCCATTCACGCTTGATCGTAGCGGTCGAAAGACTTAGAGCCTCAGCGGTCTCCTCGATAGTCAACCCACCGAAAAACCTCAGTTCGACGATCCGGGCTTGTTGCGGATCAAGTACTGCCAGCTGCTTCAGAACGTCATCAAGCGCGATGACCTCGGCAGCGCGCTCTTTCGAAACAACCAAAGCTTCGTCGAACGCAATCTTGTGCGCGCCGCCACCGCGTTTGGCGTAAGCCAGGCTGCGCGCATGGTCTACCAGAATGCACCGCATTAACTGCGCGGAGATTGCAAAGAAGTGTACACGGTTCTTCCAGTGAACGTGCTTGCGATCGACCAGACGGAGATACGCTTCATTGACCAGCGCGGTTGTTTGCAGCGTATGGTTGGAACGTTCGCGACTTAAGTAGCGATGCGCCAGACGATGTAGCTCCTCATGGACCAGCGGCATAAGCTGATCGAGAGCCTGTTTATTGCCGTTGCTCCACTCTATGAGTAGTTCCGTGACCTGGTGTGTCGAGGGTTGAGTCATCAAATAACCACGCAGATTTACTGAGAATTCTGGGAATTCTACCACCTTTTACCAGCACCCCCGTCTAGCTTCAAAAGAAAACCTGCTCGCTTGAGCCTTTTCGCGCCAAAAACCCGCTTTAGGGTTGAAGGCGATTGACAGGGGTTTTGAATTCGGCAGCGAACGGCAAAGGAGACGAAACAAAATGATTAAATCGATACTTGCCCGAACTTTGCTTTTTAAATTAGTGACCCTCTTGTTGATTTGTGGTGTTGCAGGTCTGGGCATGATTACGGCCATTTCAGGCCGAACGACTGCGTTGCGAGCACATAACCGTGAGCAGCAGGTTGAGCTTGGAGAAAATTCGGAGAAGCGAGAGAAGGATGAGAAATACCTCTTCGTTTGGGCCGGCGATCAGGCACGAATAAACGCGGATTTCCTTGCCGTCATCGACTTCGACGAGAGGTCTCCGAACTACGGCAAAGTCATCACGACAAAGCCTCTCCCTGGCCCCGGGGCCGTAGGCAATGAACCACATCACGTTGGACTTTCGCGCGATGGCAAGGTTCTGGCATGCGGCGGATTGTTGAGCGTTCTCCGCGGACAGAAGGAGATCTTCTTCTTCGATGTTTCAAATCCGAGAGCGCCACGATTCATCTCCGCTGCGGACCCGCCGCAGTCAGCAATCACAGACGAGTTTTACCCGCTCGCGAATGGAGGCTTTCTCGTAACAATGATGGGTGGCGCTGGTGGCGCGCATCCCGGCAGAGTCGCCGAATTTAACAGGGACCTGCAGTTAGTGGCCGAACATCCGCAAGCTCCCCCCATGGATGGTTTCAATCCTCACGGCATCTCGGTACGTCCTGAGATGAACCTGATGGTTACCAGCGACTTTATCTGTCCTTCAACGACACTACACGTGATGCCAGGCGGCCCGGACTTTCGCGGCAGTGTCAGGGTTTGGGACTTCAGAGAGCGAAAAATCCTGCGCACCATCAACATTCCGCAACCCTCCGGAACGATTGACGTGAAGCTCATCCCCGGTGACGAGAAAGGTCGGGCGTTTACAGCAGGAATGCTCGACGACCAACTCTATTTGATCGACACGCGTGGCGGAACCGCAACTTCAGTCTTTGATTTTTCTACGATTGCTTCGGGGGGTTGGCCACAGCTCATGCGCATGACAAGAGACGGCAAGCGTCTGTTTATCTCGATGAACACCGCCGGAAAGATCGTCATGTTTGATACGTCGAATCCTAGCCACCCAAAAGTGCTGAAGGTTCTGGACCTGGGAGCCAACTCCGGTCCGCACTATATCGCGCTCACCGACGACGAAGATCGTCTCGTGATCTCAGACTATTTCTTGAACGAGGACGAAGCGGGCAAGGTTCACGCCGAAGGCGATCACATCATCCACGTCGCGAAAGTCACAGACCGGGATCTGGTCCTTGACCCAAGATTCCAACTCGACTTCAACACCGCCTTCAGTTCCGGACCGGCGCGGCCACATGGCGTCGCTTTCAAGTGAAAGTCATCAGATGGATCGCTTGGTCAAATTAGGTGAAGACGTTTCGGGAGCAACCAACCAGGAGAACAGACATGAACCGGAAGATCTACTTTTCTCTCATGATATGCGCGATAGCTGGACTGCTCGTGCTCGTGCCGAAGGCTTACACGAACCAGGGCCGTATCCAGACTATGCCTGATGAATGGC
>DATBSH010000477.1:0-6491 GCA_036559885.1 Pyrinomonadaceae bacterium | reverse complement strand
GCGATCTTTTTATCGGTGGCCTTGCGTCCATTATTTCGTACAGAAAAAAACTTTGTCCGCGTCCATGAATCGAGCGCAAGACCGTCGTAACGTCCGAGAAGCTTAAGCAGGTTCTCAGCAGCATACGGTCCAACGCCTTTCACTCCCCTTATCTCTTTCGCAAGATCGGCGGTAGAGAGTGGACTCTTGAGCCAGGCTTCAACATCCAGGGCACCGGAGGCGACGCGATCAGCCAGTTCTTTGAGGTATTCCGCTCGATAGCCAGCCCGCACCTCGTTCACATAAAACTTCACGGGCATCAGCGCCATGGCCTCCGGCGTGGGGAACGTTCGTTGGCCCTCGTCTGATTCGCGTCCAAGATTCTCCACCAACCCAGTTACCATTTTGTCGGTAAGCGCCCACGAGCAGTTGGTCGTACAGATCATCTTCACCAGATCCTCAAACACCGTCGGAGAACGCAGCAAGCGTCCGGCGCCCTGAGTCGGAATCCAATTGAAGTCAGAGTCATCTGCTACCAGGCGATAGAATTCGCCCATGTCGTCATCCAGCCTTAGCATGTGACGAACATCGTTCACCACTTGCCTCGTCACCGCCTGGGCCAGCCGGCGAGATGTATTAATGACGACTGCTCGCCGGTTCGCGGTAATTGTGAGCGTCACCGGCTTGCCCTGCACCGCACCGAGGCCATTGGCTGTGCCTTTCCCATCCTTTAGATCGAGGGTCCGGGATAGCACCCATTTCTCCCGATCGATCTGAAACGGAAGCAGCTCGCACCAACCGTGGCTGATCGCAGTACGCTTGAAGTTGAAATCCCGCGGCGTGTTGATTGTCAGTTCCATGAATTGTTGCCTAAAAATGGATTTGAAATTTAGGGAGTGCTGGTTAGCTATAACAAGACCGACTCCAGATTATGTTGAATTAGGAACGATTCGCAATGCTTGGGAGAACGTTTTCCGGAGTCGCTCGACTCGCATAGGGTCCTGATATTTCCAGTTGTTCCAGGTCAGGGCACACATTGGTTAACTAGGACACAGATTCGTGTCGTTTGGTTGGACTCTCTTTTACCGTGATTCAGGTTCGTTGTCAGGTCAAACAAGGATTGTGGGAATGACTGTTTTAGCTGGTGTTGCTTGTACGCTTCGCCTACGGTCAACCTGCTGCTTGACAGGATCCTATGACAGGGCCTAGACTGGCTCTACTTGAAAAGAGAATAAGGAAAGGCTGTACTCGTCCACCCCTGCCACTTGGGATACGACGAGAGTGGGTCCCAACAACTCGGACTCTCTACAGTATGACGGTGACTTAAGCACTGCTTTCCGACGATAATTCGAATCCGGAGCTTTCCGGTTTCCTCGCCCCACTGGGCCCTATAATAACCCCTGTGGGGCGTTGTCGTGTCTACAGTCCAATATACGATTTTTCGTAGCTTCCCGGTTCCGTTCATTTCTGATTTGTTATCAAATTCACAGTTGGTACGTCTTCCAAAAAGGAGTCGGATTTTCCTGCCGGAAAGCGGTAGAAGTCTTCCGGGCATCTCCTACTTTACATAGATCGGATTCGAAATGATCCAGGGTTGCTGACCCGCTGGTCCTGGAAGCTGAGGCAGGTAGACTTCCACGCGATAACTGCCCTTTTCGGATACTGTATAGTCTCGTTTGTTTGCTCCCGTATATTCCTGAATCACGTTTCCATCCTTCAGCAGAACAATGCGGCCGGGTACCGGGAGAATCACGCTTAGGCGCACCTCGTCTTCGAGCTTGATCTCGTCGCCCATTATCCTTTTCTCGTCTGCGTCCTGGGCGCTGAACCGAAATCCAGAGGTGTCGCCAAAAAGATCAAAGCCGATGAAACAGTGGCCGGCAGCAACCGCATCCAGCAGAATCTTTTCATCCAACTTCGGAAGCCTGTGAAACCCATTGAGCATAGAGAGGTCCTCAGTCAATACGTGCACTCGAACCAACCGAAAACTCCTTTCATATGGATCGAGTTTGAAGCCAAGCAGCGTCTTGCCAGATGAGTCGTTCAAACTGATCCCAACGTTTGCGTGTGAGTCGTTACCAGCAGTTGCAACGAGTTTCCTTCCTTTTTGGCTGATCAGCTCATCCCATTTTTTCAAACTCTCAGCCGGCCTTCGGTAAAAGGTTGCAAATAGCAGATCGGGATAACTGCGGTAGGACCAAAGACTGTCGAAAAACATGACCAGCGGATTAATCCGGCGGGCGTTCGTGTAGACGTTATAAACCTCGATGCCGGTGTAACCTGTCGCGTCCCAACTCTTAAACTCCTCGGGGTAGGCCACGAGTGCCAGGCCAGAAGAGCGGCGCGACAAGATCTCCTGCGTTGACCACCGACTATCGGAGCCCGCCTGTTCACCACCAGGCACAAGAAGCAATCGGTCTCCGGTGGCTGTCCTGACTTCGTTGCCGTTGATGAATAACACACCGCCGTGCTCTCCCTTGAGGGTCATCTCCGCAGTGTTGAAGTTCTTCGCAGGATGTTCAGTCATGATTACAAAATCGAGTTCGTTTGTTTGAGCCGCCGCAATGATTTCTTCAAAGTTTCCGCTGCTATGCCCGCCAAGAAACGAGTGTACATGGACGACACCTTTGAACTCAGCGAGACCGTCAGAGTCTTCTTTTGCAGCGCGCTGGGAGTTTAACTGCAGAATGGCCGCGTGAAGCCGGCCGAGTTTGTAACGACGATACGCGAAGGGGATCTGTGAGAGCAGGACCAGGACGAGCAGGACTAATACGAGTTTCTTCCAACGCTTCATGAGTGGGGAATCAACTCTCGAAATCTACCGAGGCCACCTGCTCGCTAATATCTTTGCCGAATGCGGCGACTTTCGCGTGCTCGGGATGAATAGTGTAGGCGTCGAGGGCCGCGCGATTCTGAAATAGAGCGACGAGGCCGGTGTCGAAAGAGCGAGGCAGCTTTAGCACGTCGAAACCCACTTCCAAACTTTCAATCTCTTTGATAACTGAAGCCAGACTCTGGAGCATTCGCACGTGCTCCTCGCGTAGTTCCTGCTCTACATCAGAACGATATTTCCAAATAACAATATGTGTAAGCATAAGTGATTAAAGGATGAAGGATGAAGAAAGGATGAAGAATGAAACCATGTATCATTTCCCTCATTCCTTCACACTCGTCCTTCACCCCTGATGCTTCATTCCTCGTCCTTTCTTCATCCTTCATCCTTCATCCTTTCCTTCGCACCAACGACGCGTCACTTCGTGCCGGTAGTCGAAAAGTCTTTTCAGTCGTCTTTCAACAATGAGCGGAGCGAGCAGGCGACCCAAAAACCAAAGTGGCGCTTCGTAGTCTATTTCATCTCGTAGGAATGCTCCATCGTCAGTGGCGTCGACGATGTGGCGATGACGCCAGCTTCGAAACGGTCCTTTGATTTGTACGTCTTCAAACGCGTGCGGCGGATCGTAGACGGTGTGCTGCGCCACCCACAGCGACGTAATAGGTCCAAGAACTCTTGTCTCGATGATGGCTTGGGTGCCGACTTCCGAAATCTTAGCCGGTTGGATAACTCGAGCGTTTTCCCACGGTGGAATAAGTAGATTCAAAGCGTTAGGTTGTTCATGAAATTCGAATATACGCTCTGGACTCGCTCGGATAAGGCTCTGCTTAACAAACTTCATCTAATCTCAGCTTTTGAGATCTAAATCTTGAGTGCTAGGTAACCAGCGGGGCAAGCCCACCTTCCTTACCTGAGAGATTATCTGACAAATCCGATGTTTCATCTTGAATGCCTTTACCAGGAATTAATGCGCAACTTGAATCAGCTCAGGGTAAGGAAGGTGGGCTTGCCCCTGCAGTTCTGTTCCTCACTTTTATTTCAAATATCGATCAAACCACGCCAGCGTTCGCTCCAATGCGTCAACCCGATGTCTCGGTTCGCGCAGGCCATGCCCCTCGCGCGGATAACGCACCAACACAGTCTCAACTCCCCGGCGCTTCAATGCAGTGTACATCTCCTCAGCCTGCGTAATATGAACGTCGTTATCCTGTTCACCATGGATGAATAACGTCGGTGTCTCAGCCTGCCTGACGTATCTAAGCGGCGACCATTGCCACAGCAGATCGTAGTTGTCCCATGGGAAGCCGCCAAATTCGGCATGGATCAAATCCTGGTAAAGCGACGTGGAATAAAAGCTGATTAAATTGCTAACACTCGCGACGGACACCGCGGCTTTGAAACGTGGTGTCTGTGTGATGATCCAATTGGTCATGAAGCCGCCATAGGAACCACCCGTGACTCCCATGCGGTCTCTGTCGATCCAGGGAGACCTGCGCAGCGCTTCATCAACCCCCAACATCAGATCCTTATAATCGCCGCCACCCCATTCGTTCAGTGTGCCATCACTAAACTTCTGGCCATAACCAGCCGATCCACGCGGGTTAAGAAAGAGAACGGCATAACCACGAGCAGCATAAACCTGAAAAGTTGGATTAAATCCCCAGCCGGACATTCCGTGTGGTCCACCATGGATACTAAGAATCAACGGGTACTTTCGATTCTCGCGCCAGCCGACCGGCTTCATTAGCCAACCCTGAATGGGTGTGCCGTCAAAGCTCTTAAAATTGATTTCATTCGACTCAACTACCGTGTGCGACCGAACAAAACCAAGATTGTGCCCGCTGAGACGTTGCGCATAACCACCGATTCCCGGATAGAACCAGACCTCATTAGGAAAAACGGGTGAACTCAATGTGAAGACCACTGGCCACCCTGCTCGCGGATCCGTCGCTTGCACGAGGCCGGCTCGCGGATTACGTCTTTGTGCCACGCTAAAACTGCCAATCTGGTAACGGTTGGTCGGATGGTTCGGACCAATATCACCTGCAAGGAAATAGAATTGGTCTCCATAAAAGGCGTTAGGCAAAACTTGTTCTGATTTACCGCCTTTAAGAGTAGCGCTAAACGTCGTCGTACATCCTTTGTCTCCTGCAAGATAGAAAATCGATTGGCTGTCACTGGACCATTGCACGTCGCGAACGCGGCGATCCTGGACCGAGGTCAATTCTCTTCTCTCTCTGCCAGCCGCGTCGGTAATCCAGACGTGCGTATCTTCAGCGACACTGTCAATCGTCGTCACATCACGCTTGGTGGCGGTGTAGGCAATCCACCTACCATCAGGTGCCCACGTCGGCTCATACTCACATCCTTTGGTCGCTGTGATCTGACGTACCTCAGCGTGCAGGTCAACGGCGAAGATGTCGGAATTATTGTTTGCATCCGGATCCGCTTCGTGATTGGAAAGGAAAGCGATCTCTTCTCCATTGGGGCTAAACGTGATGGCGTGATCGTAATAAGGCCCAGAGGTTAACTGTCGGGGCTCCGGTTTATCAATCGTGGTGATCCAAATGTGAGTGCGACGGTTGTCAGAAAATGAAGTACGCGACTTGTATTGGATCCGATCGATAACACGCGGATCATTGGCGGTGGTCGACGGAGCCTCCAAAGTCAGGGACTCGCGCGAAGGTTCTTCGCCGGCGGAAACATATGCGATGCGTTTTGAATCTGGCGACCAGGCGATGGATTCACCAGCATAGGTGATGAAGAAGTTCGTCTTCTGTAATGCCGCGACAAACACTGGTTCACGTTTCTCTGCAGATTCGTTTCCCACACTTACGATCCAAAGTTCAAGCTGATCATTTCGTGTACTGAGGAATGCGATCTTCGAGCTGTCCGGCGACCAGCGAGCGTTTGAGGCATTCCAGCCATCAGGAAGCAGAGGTGTTGGCGCGCTCCTCTGGTCTGGCCAATTTGATGTCGGAAAACGCTCCGGCTTTAGCGGCGAAGTATTGGTTGGCACGTCTCCGAAGTTTGGGTTCAAGCGTGCGAGCCACAGAGTGCTTATTGTTTCATCGCTGGCGACATTAGCAACGGCATAAACCGCCCATTGCCCGTTTGGCGAGATCTGCACATCGCTGATGCTCGCGATTCGCACGATGTCGGCGGGCGACATTGATGTCACCCGGCCCGTTTGCGCATTCGCGTCGTTTAGAGATGCGACGACTATTACTGTTGCGATTAACGAGAGAGCCTTCTTGCGAGCTTCAAGCATGTACACAATATTAACTGGAGCAGTGATAAGTCTGACGGAGATGCGTTCGCAGAAGTGCGGCTCAAACAAGCACAGGTCTTTGACCTCCGATGCGCGGCAAGTCTGCGACTTGGCGATAGCGACATCTACTATCTTTTCCGATCTGCGACCGGAATTTCGAGGTCGGAGACCTCAACAATTTTATGAGCCTGACGGCAAGTCGGAGACTTGCCGCGCATCGGAGGTCAAAGACGCTCGTCGCTTGAGCGATTCCTCGTGACTTCTGACTTCTGACTTCTGACCTCTGTCTTCTGACCTCTGTCTTCTGACCTCTGTCTTCTCACTTCCGACTTCCGATCTGCCTTCTGCTTTCTGCCTTCTGCTTTCTGCCTTCTGCTTTCTGCCTTCTGCTTTCTGCCTTCTGCTTTC
>DATBSH010000476.1:0-7932 GCA_036559885.1 Pyrinomonadaceae bacterium | reverse complement strand
AGCGACTACTAAAGCGAAGTCGTGACCTGCGCTAACGCGACGGCGCGAATGGTTTTGCAGTAGCACGCCTGCTTCATTGAAGAGTTTGCCGGTAGCGACAACAACCAGATGCGAGGCCTCAGTCTCGAGTTCTAGATCTATTGCCCAACGCGCGAAGGCCGGCGTGAGATCTCCGTCGCGGGTCACCAAGAGGAACGACTCGCCGCAGATATTCGCCATCAATTGGCCGTACCCCGTACCTTCAGAGGGACCGACAGCTATCTCGCTTTCAGGCACACCCAGCTGACGCAGCGTGAAATGTAAGCGGTTTACTAGCCAAGACCCGTCCTCGAGTAGTGACGACGCGAGCTGAGTCGGTGCAATTACTTCTTCAACTTTTTCATCGGACACTCGCGATCCACATTCGCTGCAAGTTGCATCGCTCACGGTGACTACCGCCAAAGCCTGCGCGTTGGGTAAGCGAAACAGCGCATGACCCGTCTTGCGACAGCTTACCTGGACTTCACGTTCAACCAACCCGACGTTCTCCAGGCCTTCAATGGAGAATTCACTCGATTGAGTTTCGCCGGGAAGAAGTCGAGCAGCGTAACCCTCCATGTGCGCTTCGCGCGCGCTTCGCAGAAATTCTCGGGCACCCTGATGCTCCAGGTTCGAGGCTGCCATGATTCGCCGGCTCATCGTCTCTTTCCTGAGACTCGTATAAAGCGAGTCAACCTCCTGCCGCGCGATAAACCGCTTGAAACCCTCGGGAATCACTGGTGTGCCTTGTTCCCAGCCTGGAATCCTTAGCTCGTCATTGGTTGATTCATCGAGAACCGTCGTCAGCGCTTCACGAACGTCATGACAGAATGAGTCTAGCTTTCGAAATGGTTCGGATGTTCCAGTTTTGTAAACAATGCCTGCGCGGATCTGCGGAGCGTCTGTCGATTGCGACGAACTAAACATCAGAAAGAAAACGTGATCCGCAAAGCAGAACGCATCGCCATGGATGTAAGCTTCAGAGTCACTGGAGTGCATCCAGGTGGCCATAGCGGACTCCACTTCAGCAATACTTTCGGGAGCTACCGCCAAGTATTCAAAGCAATGGCGTCGCGCTGAGCGGATTAAAGGAGTCAGCTCCTTTTGTTGCAGTGCGTCGAGTAAAGCGATCCGCTGCGATGAGTCGACGGGATATCGAAGCGTTTTGCTTTCGAGAAACAGTATCGGCATTGTCTCTCGCCTGCCTTTCAATTAGTAGGTTATTGGTCTGACGAAGAGACTTTGATCTTTACAGTCTCTCGGCCGTTCTGCTCGGATGAATACCGGCGTTGGCGCGCTATTCGTAATGCCAACGCTTCGTAACTGTCCATGCCGGGCTTGGGATTAGCGATCGAAGCTCGCAAGACTCGCCCATTTTCAATCTCCATTACCACAGTAACAGACTCGGGTTGATGTTTTGCGGCGCCCGCGGCGTCATCTACCGGTGCGGAGTTCGCACTTCTTGATGCTGTTGCACTGTCATTGTCTTTTTTATTTGATCGATTTGGTGCAGACGACGATTCACGCGTTGATCTCGCTCGCGCTCTCGAGGCAAATGTCTCAGCATTCTTCGCGGCGTGCTGAGAGTCTGATGCCTGGTCAACGACAACGTCTGATCTTGTTGTTTTCTGAATCGCTGTTGACGTTTGATCGGCATTACGCCCACGAAAACTGCCAGATAGCGCAATGACCGTCGACACTCCCAGAGTTGCCAGGCCCGCCGCGGTCATTATGAGCAAAGATGCAGGGCGACGTGACGGCACGACTGCCGGCGGTAGCGCTAGAGGCTCCGCTACATGTGCAGGAACAGCATGCGACGGCGACACGACAGGATCTGTTGGTGTCGACGGCAATAAAGGAACGTCTATCGTTCCAACTGGGATCTCGACGTTTGTTTGTTCCCAACATCCGAACAATTCACAAACAGTCCGCTGCAATGAGTCCTCGATGGTCTGCTGCGAAGGCTGAATGAGTGGATTGAAATTGAATGACGCGGGTGGTTGGCCCAATGCAAAGCACACGGCCTGCAAGCCCGCGAGCTCGTTTACTTTTGCGTCAACTAAGTCACCTTCGTGAAAGAAAAAGGCGGCAGGACCCTTCGGATACTCGATGAGTAGTCGGCCTGTCTTTCGTTGATGGCGAAGAATACCGATAAGATCCGAGATGGGATAATCGTTGAGATGGCCCGTCAATATGACAAAGCGGCTGTTGTACATTTTCAACTCCTCGCTCTATTCAGTACCGTTCGCGGTAGCGGACGGCCAAGACTCAATGCCGAACGGGACGCTTGGCCGTTCGCTACCGCGAACGGTACTGAATAGCGTCTAAATCAAAAACAACTCCATCTCACCAATGCCTGCATCTATCTGCAATAGCGTGTCCCTCGACACCGATCGATGTCGGGAAAAGCCTGCGAGAGTTTAGCCGCGAGTTTGCCGTCCAACCGTTGCAGGATCCTGTACTCCTGAATCATGTCATCCAGTTTTTCTAACTCGATGTAGGCCAGGGCCAACCCATAATGTGCCTTTGCCATATCGGGAATGAGGGTAATAGCCTTTTTGAAAGCATCTACCGCTTCCTTAAACTTTGCCGACCGGAACGAAACGAATCCGAGGCCGTAGTAAGCCTCAGCGAGTTCCGGATTAAGACGGACGGCTTCTTTGAACGCTTTCATGGCATCTTTGTCCTTCTTGATTGACAAGTAAGCGTGACCCAAGTTCATTTGGACCTCAGCTGAGCCAGGTTCCAAGCGGATCGACTCCACATAGGCATCTATTGCCGCCTGCACATCTCCCACGTCGAACCGTTGACGCCCAATCTTGTACATCTCAAAAGCCTTGTTAGGTGACTTAGCCGACGGCGCAGGATTTATGCCAGCACCGGTTGTTGGCTCACGTTCAGGTTCTACCTTCTTTGGAGATTCTGAAGTTGGGAATGAATTCGCCCTTAATGCAGGCTCTTCCTGACTAGCCGTATCCACCGGCTTGTCATCGCGACGCGCCGGAGCGGGGTCAGCAACCATCCGGATGTCTGGTGCTCGCTGCGCCGGAGATGAGTAAGTGTCCGCAGAACTGCTAAGCTTTGCCGCCACGATCTCAGCTGTCGCTGTTGGCACAACGGTCCCTGTTTCGGCTGTTGGCACTGAGATCAACGACGGGCTGGTAGCTTTTCTATGATCCTCTATCGGTTCAGAGGGCGGGCCGGTGTCGGCTTGAGCGGTTTGAGTGTCGGTCGTCTTTGCCGCTTTTCGGCGCGATTGTCTGTCGAGCGTGGCGTGGGATGTTTTCTCGGACGGTTCGACGTTTGGAACGGTCAACTGCGACGTTGCGACGTTTTCAGCAGGAGCCGCTGCAACTGCGTCCGTATCGCTTGCATAATAAGTGAGGGCCCGATAGGTAACCTCAGTCGGTTCACGCCTCAATTCCCCATCCTCGACGACTACCAGGCTCGTAACCATCTTCGTCCAATTGCCGACTTTATCGAAGACGTACTCGTAAGATTCACGGCTGAGGACAGCACCAGTTTCGTCCCGAAGGATTTTCTCGATGATATTCCCCCGGGCGTCGTATTTGTATTCTTCCCTCCCGACGGTCGACCCGGCTATGGGGTAGGAAACATTGTCGATGCGATTTCCTTTTACGCCGTACGTCGTAACCTCGAGTAGTTGACGTGGACCTTCAATTGGACGGCCCTCTTTCAAGTTGATCGTTGCGTATTCGGTCTTGACGCGGCGAACTGAGCCGATGAGACCGTCCTGTTCCTTGGTGCTGTCTAGAATCTGCAAAGCCGGACGTATTTGAGCAGTCGCGGCATTAGTTTGTGCGTGGAGTGAAATTGGTGAGCATAAGAGTGAGATGAAGACGATGGCCTTCCAAGGCATGTCTTTGTCAATAACCATACTGCGCGCCCCCTCTAAAACGGTTTACGCGTCGCGGATGAAACCTACAGAACGAAGCTGCCTATTAGGATGAAGGAAGGTCCGTTTCCGAGGATTTCGGCACGGCGCTGGAATCCACTCGCCTGGCGCGGGGGGCGCGACTGCAGGTCGAGACCATATCTTGTACAAACCGTGCGGAAATATACAATAAGCTGTTGTAATTTGCTAACTTATTTTTCGGGCAGGGAACGAAAAAAATCTATCCGCCGATTACGCAGATTACACAGATTAAGAGCCTAAACAGCTAAGTTGAGTTAATAAGGCCACGTCAAACTACTCAAGTTAACTATTTAGGCTCTTAATCTGTGTAATCTGCGTAATCGGCGGATGCTCTTTTATTGTTCGTCGCTGAACTTGTACCCGATGCCCCAGACGGTCAAAACCATTTGAGGATTTTCTGGATTCTCCTCGATCTTGGCCCGCAGACGATTGATATGTGAATCTATCGTCCGATCATAACCCTCGTAGGAATAGTCCCAGATCTTTTCCAGTAGATACTTCCGCGGAAAGACCCGTCCAGGATTTGAGGCAAACAGCCGCAACAAATCAAATTCTTTGGGTGTTAGTTCAACCTGACGATCGCCAATGGTCACTTCACGCTTTGCTGAGTCGATTCGCAGACGGCCGCGAACGATTGGTGCCTCATCTCTAATCCCGTCTGGGCTTGGGCCATTGCGCGTTCGTCTCAAGACCGACTTGATGCGGGCCTCGAGCTCCCGAAGACTGAAGGGCTTAGTGATGTAATCATCAGCCCCCATCTCCAGGCCCAATACCTTATCGACGACATCATCTTTGGCGGTGAGCATCAGAATCGGAAGATAACCAACCTTCTCCCGCAGTTCTTTGCAAACGGCCAAGCCGTCCATCTTCGGCAGCATCAAGTCGAGAACGACCGCGTCTGGAGGATCATCCAGCGCAGCCTTGACCCCGGTAAGACCATCTTCGACGGTTTTCACATCGTAACCGGCGCGAGAAAAATATTCGCTAATTGCGCTTGAGATATTCTCGTCGTCTTCGACAACAAGTAACGAGACTTTGCGTTCTCCTGCGTCGGGCACTGTCGAATTTTCCTTGGCGAGTTTCTGTCTATCAGTAGCTGTAGCCATCAGAGTATTTATTGTCTGGAAACTGACTAGCAGGAGGCTCAGAAGGCTTCGCACCACCGGGGAATGGTGCAATCGGGCAGAAGGATAGTACAAGAGAAAAGTTGCTTGTTCAAGCCCAGACTGATCTATCAAGAAGGTCGCCGCTGGTCTGTACGAAACGTACAAAGCACCTCAATGTCCGATACGCTTTAGCTTGGTCGTTCAACTCTGATCACAGTCAAGCTTCAGTCCCAGAATTCGACGTGCGAAAAATTTCAGGTCAGAAAGGGCGGTTTACCCCGCTCAACTCCCATCACAGTCAAGCTTCAGTCCCAGAATTCAAGCTCAGCAAAATTTCAGGTTAGGAAGGGCGGTTTACCCCCGCTCAAGATTCATCACATTCAAGCTTCAGTCCCACAATTCAACAAATGTCCGATATGCTTCAGCTTGTCGTGAACGTGCGCCAAATTCAAGCTGACAGAAACGCATCAACCAAATGTCCAATATGCTTCACTTTGTCTCTGAAACAAGTTGAGTCTATGTAACCTCCCGACAAGCTGAAGCATATCGGACACTTGCTTGAAATGTGGGACTGAAGCTTGAATGTGATGAATCTTGAGCGGGGGTAAACCGCCCTTCCTAACCTGAAATTTGCTGAGCTTGAATTCTGGGACTGAAGCTTGACTGTGATGGGAGGAGCGGGGTAAACCGCCCTTTCCTGACCTGAAATTTTTCGCACGTCGGCTCGTGGGACCGGAGCTTGAATGAACCGCGACATAACGACAGGCTGAAGCATATCGGACATTTGGTTGACCTGTTCCTTTAGCTTGATCAGTTCTTCGCGTCGTGCGCACGATTCTAGTCTGGAGTAAACTCGGTCGGTGAATCTGGCGCAACACACAACAAATTGAAGTATTGGACATAAATTCAACTACAGAACGGGAGCGAAGCGACCGATTTCAACTTACTTGGCTCTGCCCTACGTCAATCGGTCGCTTCTCTCCCGTTCTGCAGTTGATCTCTCGAAATGAAGGAAGATAAACCAATGACTCCAGAAGAACGAAGTGCGCTCATCAAGCGGTACGCAGATGGATATGACGAAGTACTAACTGCGCTTCAGGGATTCCCCGCTGAGAGTCTGAGCGCGCACCCAATCCCCAACAAATGGAGCGCAAAGGAAATAGTTCATCATCTCGCCGATAGTGAGACGACATCGGCTATCCGATTGCGAAAACTACTCGTAGAAACCAACCCAGTGATTGAGGCTTATGACGAAGCAGAGTTTGCAATCAAATTGAAATACAACGAGCGCGATATCGCACCGTCACTTGAAGCGTTCCGCTCTGCGCGTACGACAACACTCCAACTTTTGGCGATGATGTCCGAGCAAGATTGGCAAAGAGAAGGCACACACACTGAGAGCGGAAGATACACTGCAGACCGCTGGCTCGAGATCTATGCCGCACATGCACACAACCATGCAGCGCAGATCAAACGATTGAGAGACACACTCAATACTTAAATCACAGTGCGTCTTGACAAACGTTTTGAGCGCGAGCAAAATCCGCCTGCCTCTTTCAAAAATTAATTTCGTGTTCGCTGCTTCGGGCAGCCATTGATGATGAGTGCTGCCACTCTGCTACAAACTTCATTAAGTAACCTCAAGCTCATTCGCCGTGGCAAAGTACGAGATGTATACGCAGTCGATGATGATCATCTTCTGATCGTAGCCACCGATCGCATTTCTGCATTCGACTGCATTCTTCCTACACCAATCGAACGGAAAGGCGAGGTCTTAACTGCTCTTTCGCAATTTTGGTTTGAGAAGTTACGACACGTCGTGCCAAATCACTTCGTAACCAGCAACATCGATGACATGCCTGAAGTAGTGCGGAAGCACGCCACTACGGTTGCGCATCGATCCATGCTCGTAAAACGCGCCGAAGTGTTTCCGGTTGAATGTGTGGTCCGTGGTTATCTGGTTGGTTCTGGATGGAAAGACTATTTAAGAACCGGCGAAGTGTGCGGCCATAACTTACCTGAAGGATTGCGAGAGTCAGACGAATTGGCAAAACCGCTGTTCACTCCTTCAACAAAAGCGGAAGTTGGCCACGATGAGAATGTCAGCGAAGCGCAGGTCCAGCAGTTGATTGGAGAGGAGAGGACGACTCTGCTGCGCGACACTTCGATTCAGTTGTATTCAGAAGCTCGGGAGTATGCGCGGCAGCGTGGGATTATAATCGCCGATACGAAATTTGAATTCGGAGTGGACAAGGACGGCACGATAACTTTGGTGGACGAAGTGTTAACGCCCGACTCCTCGCGCTTCTGGCCCGCCGAAACCTACGAGCCGGGGCGCTCTCAGCCTTCGTTTGATAAGCAGTTCGTTCGCGATTACCTCGAAACGCTCAACTGGGACAAAAAGCCGCCCGCACCGGCGATTCCCCCTGACATCGCAGCGGCGACCACGGCCCGATATCTAGACGCCTACCGCTTGCTGACCGGGAGAGAACTCTAGAAATCTGGGTGATGATCCATAACCGACTTGAAAACCTCGTTGATGAAATGCTGGAAGGGCACATCCTGCTCGAGGAAGCAATCGCCGAGTTTGAGAAGCTTTATATAAAGAAGGCTCTGGCGAGGCACAAGCAGCATATTTCGAGGACAGCCGCGGTGCTCGGCATCCACAGAAACACCCTCTCAAAGCGAGTCGCCTCTTATCATCAGGACGAAAAAGCTGCAGCACGCGCCATGAAACGCGCCGCGGGAAAATAGGAGCAGGAGCAGCAGGCAGGAGCAGGGATCATTTGCCATATATCATTCGACATTTCTCATTTTCCATTTGAATACGCCACTCTCCCCGGTCACAGCAGAACCGCGACTTTCCTAAAT
>DATBSH010000475.1:0-6355 GCA_036559885.1 Pyrinomonadaceae bacterium | reverse complement strand
AGAGTCCCATACTCGACTTGAGTCTTCGGCCGGTCGCTACCGCTTCCGGTACTGATGGTGAGTGCAAGCATCAATCATGAGTCCATCAGTTACGCGCAACTTTTCGCGAAGCTTAGCTTCGACCCTCCAACCTCAAGGAGTGTCCCGTCATGAACCCTCAAAAGTCTTGTCGATTTTTTAATCGCCAAACCAATTCCCATCCGCGTCGAGTGGCAGGGCAGCTTTTTGCTGACGCCGACATGGAAAGCAGGTGATAAACCATGAAATGGATCTTGCTAGCAACTTTCCTTGTTGGCGCAGTGGCGGCGGTTATATTAATACGCTTTTTCAGACGCTCCGCCTCCGGACGAGGAGGCCCAGTTCAAATAAGGATTGACTCCGATAAGTTATCCGTTCTCCAAAAAGCTGCATTGCCCGAAGAGATTCTTGAAGAGTTAAGGAAATTCCCAGAACGTGCGGCTCCTCAACCGGCTGCAAGATCCGGTGCAATTGTTCAAACCCAGGAGAAGGATTCCTCCGCGCAACCACCTCCTGACTTGAACATAGACAAGAACGTCCAATTCAGCGTGTACCGCCCTAACACGATCGTGCCCAATAAGTGGTACCCGCTGGTGGCATTTGCTCACCTATCCAAACGCCGCCCCGACGCGCCGAAGGATGAGCCCGATCCGGTTGAAGAAGTCCGGCGGCAGGCCGTACGAATACTCAGTGACCAACCCGCACAATACGAGTCAGCTAAACTCGATCGCGGGTTTTCTGTGCCTCGCAGGGGACTTCTAACGTTCGTACCCCTGATTGAAGGGTGCGAGTTTAACCCACCTACACAGAGCGTTCTCTGGCAGAAGACTGTACACAAGGTTGAGTTTGAGATGATGGCTTCGGCGGATGTCGATGGCAAAGAAGTTGAGGGTCAAATGACTGTCTATCTCGGTAACATTGTTCTCACCGAAATTCCGCTGCGCATCAGCGTTGACAGTCAGTATGTCGCGGCAACATCACAACCGCCAGTCTTTGAAGAGGAAAACGCCGAACCGTATCGTAAGATATTCGCATCCTACTCGCATCAGGATACAGAGATCGTCGAAGACTTCGAGGCTTATGTTCAAGCACTCGGAGATCAATACCTGCGCGACGTTCAAACACTCCGTTCCGGTGAGGTCTGGAGCGAAGCGCTTGAGAGGATGATCAGGGAGGCCACAGTCTTTCAACTATTCTGGTCTTCAAACTCCATGCGCTCCAAGTTTGTGAAGCAGGAATGGGAATACGCATTAGCGCTCAACAAGCCTGGATTTATTCGACCAGTTTACTGGGAAGAGCCGCTGCCGCAAATTGATCAGGATCTTCCGCCAGCTGCACTGAGGCGGCTCCATTTCTACAAGTTTCCTGAAATTATACTGAGCGCTGCCGCTGGCGCTCCTTTGAAGGACACGCTCTCGGTTGGCGCAGCGCAGGGACAGGCTTCACAGGATACCTATTGCACAAAATGCGGCGCAGTAAACGACAGTACGGCCCAGTACTGTGTGAGCTGCCAGGCGCCTTTGAGTCCGGTCGGCGGTTATCAGCCATTACAGACGATTCAGCAGAGCGCCTCAGCAGCGAGTGCTAGCGGTTTTGAGCGTTTGGATGCGCCGCGCTCGAGGAGGTCGAAGTCTCCATTGCTTGCGATGATCGCTTTTGTAGCGATTGGATCCGTGGCATTCCTGGGGTTTCAGTTCGCGTTAAGTACGAGTTCTCCACCGAACGACAATACGAATTCTTCAAGTAACTACAACATGCCTCCGGCTGAAGCCGTTGACGTCGACGTTTACCCAACGCTCCAGCTTCAGGCGCGGGGCGACTCAGGCGAATACTCTTTGCTTGTTAGGAACCTGGGTTCCGACACAATTGGTTCCGTAATGATCGCTGAGCAATTACCAAAGGAACTAGAATACGTTACTTCCGATCCGCAGCCTTCAAGTCAGGAAGGTCCACAACTAATCGTCTGGCGCGTACCTGAAATCTCTGGCAATAACGCCGTCACGATAAGGATCACAATTCGATTGCGGCGCAAATTAAAACCCGGCGAGACAATTACAACGAAGCCAACAGTCACCTATATCGATCAGAAGGGAGAGGAAAAAACGCTTCACTTCTCCCCGATACCGGTCATCCGTGCGCGAACAGGGTAACCCTAAATGACAAATGAGAATTGTGAAATGTGATATGGAAAATTATGGAAAATGTTTTCTATCAATGTCGCGGAAGCACGGCAGTCGGCGCTTTAGGCTTCTACTAATTCTTCGGCCGATTCGCGTAGAAACTCGAACGGCTCGACGATTTTTCCTGCAATAGCGGAGGCGGCAACAACATAAGGCGAGGCGAGGTAGAGCTTGCCGGGGCCACTGCGGCCGGGAAAGTTTCTATTTTGGGCACTGACCGTTACCGTCTCCGCAGACGGAGACGCTCCGGGACCAGCATTGATACAAGCGCCACAGGATGGATCGATCAACTGGGCGCCGGCGCGTTCGAAGATCTCGATATAGCCTCGCTCACGTGCATACTGTTTGATCTTCTGCGAGCCGAATTGCAAATACAAATGAACGCCCGGAGCGACGCGTTTGCCTTGCGCTAGCGCGTTCTGCAAGACCTCAGCATACATGTCCATGTCGGCCATCTTGCCACCGGTACACGAGCCGCCGTATGCCGCATCAATTTTTACTTCTTCCGGCAGCTCGTCGATCGGGATACCATTGCGTGGATCACCCGGCAAGGCCACCATAGGACGAATCTCATCGAGATCGATCTCAAACACTGCCGCATATTCAGCATCAGGATCACTGTAGGTGAAACCGCTGCGCACTTCGTCAGCGTCAAGTCCCCGCATCTTCACGATGTAGTTGAGCGTGGAATCATCAGGCTCGATGATGCCGGTTGTACCACCAGCTTCTACTGACATGTTGGTTAGCGTCGCTCTTTCATCCATCGGCCAGTTCTTAAGATCGTCTCCCGCAAACTGAAGGACTTTACCGATGCCTTTGCTGGTTTTCATGTAGTCGCTGGCGAGAATAACAAGCATTACATCTTTCGCAGCGACATCAGGACGCTTGTGTCCTTTCAAGACATAGCGCACTGTCTCAGGTACCTTGATGCGAATGTCTTTGGCAAACCAAGCGTTTGCCATGTCGGTGGAACCGACGCCAAACGCAAAGCAGCCAAGCACGCCCGCCATGCAGGTGTGCGAGTCAGTGCCGATAACGATCTGACCGGGTAGCGCCAGATCCTCGACCACGGCGTTGTGGCAGATTGCTTCTGAGCCGCCCTCAGGATTTTCACCGTAGAGCTTGATTCCCTGCTTCGCGGTGAAATCTTCCTGAGTTGTCGCGAGCCCTTCCGCTTTTTCCAACAGCCCCATCTCACGATGCTTCGGCGACATGACCTTGCCCAGAAACGTCAAGTGGTCGCGAAACGCAAATACTGACTCGGGTTCGGTCACACGCGCGTTCGGCCCCAATGATTGTTTCAGTAGCGACTCCGCCATCGGCGTCACATACTCATGCGAGAAACGTACATCAGCAACAGCAAACAGTGCGTCTCCCGGCTTCACGGCAGCGACGCCAACTTCACCGGCTCTTACAAACGCGTGACGCGCAATGATCTTCTCTACGATCGTCATTGGTCGTCGCGGCTGTTGAGAGGGAGTTTCGAGCGGCGGCGGCGCCACTTCCCCGGTCATTCGTGCTTTGTTGTAGTTGAAGAGTCCACCGTATTCGACGATGTCTCTCGAGATGGGATCGAGCCCGCGTGTGAACTCCTCGAGCGGGATCTCCTCGAAACGACGGATGCGCTCGATCAATCCGAAATCAGTCGAGGTCAGCAACCCGATGTTCTGGGAGTTTTGTCCGTAGATCTTCTCGATGCTTTTGGCAATGACGAGTTGAATGCCGGCCCACTTCTCGGCATAGGGCGCCGTTTCACGCGATGAACCACAGCCTTTGGATAAGCCCGAGACGACGACCGCAAACCCGCCATTCCTGACTTCGTCCTGCTTGACGGCACCCTCGCGCATGCCAACGTAAACGTACTGTCCCAACGTTTCGTCGTAGTAAAAGCAAACCCAACCGGGGGTGATCTCGTCAGTCGAGATGTTACTCATCAGCGGCAGGTCGTCAGTGAGTAGACGAGCAGCCAGCTGGGCTTCAAGCCGTTCGCGCTCGTCGCCCTTAGCTTCCAGTTGAGCACGAATAAGCGAGGTGTCTTCAGTTAGAAAAAGAATGCGGCCTGCGAATTTCAGTTGATCCGGACGTGCAGCCTTGCCAGTGGTGGTCATGAACACTCCCCGCGAAAAGTAATAGCTCAATACTTTAATTCTACGGAGTTATTATAACCTCACCGTTCCGAAAGGCTCGAATCCAGGAAATGTACTATCCACAGATTACGCCGATTACGATAATTGAAACCCGGAACCACTGTAGTTGAGTTGCTTTCGGCCGTTTTGTAATCAGCGGAAACTGCGGATACCAGCACCTAGCCGGGCTATGGCGCCTGGTAGATCAACTCCCGATCTCGCCGGCTAGCTCCGAACAGCAGTCCCGTTACGGCTCCGGCTCCAGCTCCGAAAACCAGCCCCACCGGAATCCAGATCTCACTATCGTCCTTGTCCGACGAGACCCTTGTGGCGCCAATACCAGCGCCAGCTGCACCACCAATCCCCGCACCAATCAATGCCCATTTGCTCTTAGCTGCCTTGCCCTTCGAATGGTGGATTTGTTGGATGCTGCTCCGAGGTATGTTTACGACCTTGTTATTGCGCGAGAGTGTCAGGTTCGTTTCTGAGGCTTCGATCATTTTTCCTTCAATCGTCTTGCCATCTTTCTGTTTCACGATCAGGCGCTCGTCTGCAGCTACCGCCTGAACCGTGGACCATTCATGTATCGAACCCTGCGTACCTTGTGCTAAGGCAATAGGAGTCTGCACAATCAACAGCACGCCAACTACCATTAGCCAGAAGATTCTTGTTTTCATACTTGCTCCTGAACCGAAGTTTTTGAATCAAATGCAATTACTTCGGCAACCGGCGTTCCTGCAAATGGAGCAAGAAAACATCAGTTGAAACCAAGTACGGACTTTTGGATCCCTTATGGACTGCCAGAAATTCGTGACAGATGATGGAAAACGTCTTCGAGTGGAAGCAAATCTGAAGCTCGTGACGTTGCGCACCACATCAGAACCGCGAGCGGTAGCGACCGGCCAAAGGCTCAAGGTGTGTGTCTGGGTCCGAGGGGGTTCGGAAACCGTGTGAGTTGCTCATCGGCGGATACTATCATCGGAGCTGTTAAGCTGAACTTGAGTCTTCGGCCAGTCGCTACCGCTTCTGGTTCTGATGTTGAGTGCAACGACAACCGTGAGTTTCTCGTTCAGGCTAATGATTACCAGCCAAGTATTCTTTGTCATACTGCATTGCGCCGATGACCGTACCTTCGGTGTCTTCAAAAAAGACTAGCGTCCCCACCGTTGGGATGTGAAACTTCGGCATTACGATTTTCCCGCCGTTAGCTTCTATCGCAGCGATTGTGTCGTCGATCGAATCGACGCCCAGGGTGCATTCAAAACCGAACATCGGTTTACCCGCTACGACCTCACGCCGACCCTGCAAGGCACCCTGGACTCCCGGATCCTCATCGGTACCGGTTTGAACCAGATAGAAGCCGGGCGGGCCCCAGGGCTTGAATTTCCAGCCAAATGTTTTTTCGTAGAAAACACGGGCGCGCTGAACATCATCCGCATGGATAGCAAAATGCTTGAGGTTGTTTGGCATGACATCTTCTCCTTCAACTTTTTGTAATCAACTGTCTGCAGTTTCTCAGTGCGGCAATGATGGTAGCGAAACTCGCCCTGCCAGTCTTGCGCTATAATGCCAATCCATGCCGAAAAAGCGACAGAACTGGCCGGCGGAGAGTGACCTTGAAGCTTTGTTTGATATCAGGAGTTACGCCGTCGAGCTTTCAGCTGCTCACAAGATCCACAAACACTCCCACGACTGGCACCAGTTGATTTACGCCTCCCACGGAGTCATGACCGTGAACACCACGACGGGTTCGTGGGTGGTGCCGTCGCGCCGCGCGGTCTGGGTTCCCGCCGGAGTCGAGCATGAAGTTGAAATGTCCGCATCCGTATCCGTTCGCACAATCTACCTGCGGGCCGGCCTGTCTGATCTACTTCCGAAAGAGTGTTGTGTGGTGAATGTTTCATCGCTCCTACGGGAGTTAATACTTCGGACCGTAGAGATTGGAATGCTCAACAGAACTGTGGAGACCCACAAGCATTTGATCGATGTAATTCTGGATCAGTTCCGAACGCTACCTACGATTCCGCTCAA
>DATBSH010000474.1:0-11010 GCA_036559885.1 Pyrinomonadaceae bacterium | reverse complement strand
TTGAGCGGGGGTAAACCACCCTTCCCGACCTGCAAATTTCCGAACCTTGAATCATGGCTTCGCACCCACCCGCCACCACGAGGCGGTACTGACTTCATGCGACTGAGTTCACGTCTTTAGACTAGTCACAACTGCCCACGCAGCTAAACCGGCACTGATGTCTTCCGTTTCGGATTGAAGAACGGAGTCTTTACCACCGTCGCGCGTACCTGATGGCGAACAGCTTCTACTGTTATTTCGAACTGTAAACGCGTGCCCGGTCGTGTGAATTCCCGTTTGACAGTCGCCAACGCAATCATTCGCTTCAGCGTTGGTGACCACGTGCTTGACGTGGCTTTCCCAACCTGAGCGCCCTCCTTAAACACAGGAACCGCGACGCGCGAAGCGATCGGTGAAACTGACGGAGGTAATCCTACTGCTTCATACAAGGCCTCAACCTGTGGCCAGTCGATTTCAAGCCCAATGATTTCCCGAGCATGTCCGCGGTTCTGTTCTTCCAACAAAGCCTTCTGACCAACGAAGCGACTCTTATCGAGATTGACCAAACGCCCCAATCCCATTTCAAAGGGCGAATACTTCTGTTCTTCAATGAGTGCTTTCTTGCTGCTGTTGAAATCGATATCAATCAATAACAACCCCGCTTCGATGCGAGCCACATCAAGCGCGAGCATGCCTGCCGCGTGGATATCAAAAGGCTTTCCGTGTTCCATGAGCGCATCCCAGACGTTTACCGCATGCTCAGCCGGAATCCAGATCTCATAACCCAAGTCGCCGGTGTATCCGGTGCGTGAGATCTCAACGTCGATGCCGGCGATTGATCCCTTGGTCACGCGGAAATACTTCAGGTTAGCAATATCGGCGTCTTTCACAACACTCTTCAGCAGCCTCCCTGAAGTTGGACCTTGAAGTGCCAGCGCCGCGACGCTTTCCGAGATGTCTTCGATTTGGACGTCAAGACCTGCGGCATTTTGTGTGAACCAACGCAGACTCGGATCGGCAGCTGTCCATCGGTAAGTATTTTCTTCCAAACGCGAGACCGTGCCGTCATCGATGACTTTTCCTCGTTCGTCGCACCACGGAGTGTAGATAACCTGGCCAACGGAAACCTTTCGCATGTCGCGGGTGATCACCCGATCGACGAGACGAGTGGCATCTTTTCCGGTCAGGCGATACTTGAACAGCGGTGTGATGTCTATCAGGGCCGAGGCGTTTCGAATGGCGTTGTATTCATGTTCGTGATGTGGCTCATATGAACTGACCGCATAATAACCAGACCACTCGCGATAACTGAGACTCTCGCACAAGTCAAATGTGCGTTGATGAAAGACTGTTCCGATGGGCATCGTAATGGGATTGCCGATTGTTGCTTGTCGATTGCGAGTATTCAGTACCGTTCGCGGTAGCGAATGGCCAACCGGTCTGAATATTGAGCACTGACCATTCGCTACCGCGAACGGTACTGAATCGCAGACGAGTAATTTGTCAGGGCGAGCGATTATAAGTATGCTAGCGAATCTTCAGCAAGCTACATTTTCTGAACTCATGAACAACAAATACGACGTCGTCGTGATTGGCGGCGGACACAATGGGCTGGTGAATGCTGCCTACCTCGCGCGCGCAGGTAAGAAGGTTGTGGTGCTCGAGCGACGTCACGTGCTCGGCGGAGCAGCAGTCACAGAAGAAGTATTTCCCGGATTCAAGTTTTCTGTCTGTTCGTATGTCGTGTCGTTGCTGCGGCCTGAGATTATTCGCGAACTTGATCTTCCACGCCATGGTCTTGAGATCCTCCCGCTCGATGGCACATTCACACCGATGCCTAACGGTGATTACTTGTGGCGTATGAATGATCACGCGCGAACGCGCCGTGAAATCGCCCGTCACTCAAAACTCGACGCCGAAGCCTACGACGAGTACGGCAAGGCCATGATTGAAATGGCTCACTTCGTCAAACCAATCATGAGCATGATGCCGCCCGACCCAACCTCTCTGAATCCCAAGGGATGGAAAGATCTCGCGTTCCTCGGCCGCCGTTTTCAGAAGCTTCCTGATGAAGATAAATACAATCAGGTGCAGTTGATGACCATGAGCGCCGTCGACTTTCTCGATCAGTGGTTCGAGACCGATGTGCTCAAGGCAACAATGTCCGCTTCAGGAATCATTGGTACGTTTCTCGGCGTTCGCAGTCCAGGAACTGCCTACGTCCTGTTGCATCACTACATGGGGGAGATTGATGGTGCTTTTCGGTCGTGGGGATTGTCGCGCGGCGGCACTGGCTCCATTTCGAACTCAATCGCCGATGCCGCTCGTGAGGCTGGCGCTGAGATTCGGACGGAAGCACCCATCGCCCAAATTACGGTGAAGAATGGACGCGCAAAAGGCGTTGTACTCGCGAATGGAGATGAGATTGAGGCAGAGGTTATTTCGTCGAGCGTCGATCCACGGCTAACTTTTATGAGGATGGTCGGTGAAGATCATCTGCCGGACGATTTCTGTGACGACTTGAAGCGTTACAAGTACCGCGGCTCATCAGGCAAGGTGAATCTCGCGCTTGATGGTCTGCCAAACTTCAGGTCCTTAACAGGCAATGGAGCTCATCTTCGTGGGGCGATTTCGATCTCGCCGAGTGTGGACTACATGGAACGTGCTTACGACGAGGCGAAGTATGGCCGATTCTCCCGCCGACCATACATCGATATGGTTATCCCGAGTCTGACGGATCCCTCAGTTGCACCTCCGGGAAAGCACGTCATGTCATGTTTCGTGCAATATGCGCCCTACAACTTGAAAGAAGGAAATTGGGACGATAAGCGAGAAGAGTTTGGCGACACTGTGATCGACACAATCGCCGAACACGCACCAAACATCAAGGACTTGATACTGCATCGACAAGTGTTAACGCCGTTGGATCTTGAACGCGAGTTTGGACTCTCAGAAGGAAATATTTTTCAAGGCGAGTTAACCCTGGAACAACTGTTCTTTTTGCGTCCCGCGCCGGGGTGGGCCCAGTATCGCACCCCTATCAAGAATCTATACATGTGCGGCTCAGCAACGCATCCGGGCGGCGGCATCATGGGTGCACCCGGACGCAATGGCGCAATGAAGCTGTTGCAGGATTGGAAACGGGGAAAGATCTAATTGCCGAAGCAGATCCACAGATTACACAGATTTCTATTTCGGATTTCGGAATGCGGATTTCGGATTTTCTCTTCGGCGGGGTGCTTTGAACGGTTCTGATAAGCCGGAAAGTTAATGAGATCAAATCCGAAATCCGCATTCCGAAATCCGAAATAGAAATCTGTGTAATCTGTGGAAATCTGTGGACCTGCTTTGAATGACGCATGGCTAAATACGACATCATCATCGTAGGTGCTGGACATAACGGTCTGGTTGCTGCCTGCTATCTCGCAAAAGCGGGACTCAAGACTCTCGTGCTTGAACGCCGAGAGATCGTCGGCGGCGCCTCAGTGACAGAGGAGATTCATCCTGGCTTCCGTTGTTCTGCATTGGCCCACTCCGCCGGACCGATGTCCCCCCAGGTCATTAGGGAACTCGACCTGCAAAAATTTGGTCTCGAAATAATTGATAACGACGTCCGAGTCGTTGCACTTGCGCCTGACACTCGATCAGTCTGCATCTACAACGATGTGGCGCGCACTAGTGATGAGATCAAGTCGTTCTCATCCAAAGATGCCGATGCGTATCCCGAATTCGTCAAAAGCTTTTCGCGCATCGGACGCGTATTGGCCCCGCTCGCGACGATGACGCCGCCGTCAATTGATCATCCGGCACCAAATGATGTTTGGCAGCTCGGAAAAGTGGGCTTGGCGTTTCACAATCTTGGGAAGAAGGACGAGTACAGGTTGTTGCGTTGGGGCCCGATGGCGGTGGCTGATCTAGCGGCCGAGTGGTTTGATACAGAGCTTTTGCGCGCGACTGTTGCCGCGCACGGCATTTACGGTGCGTTTGCTGGTCCATGGTCCGCAGGAACTAGTTTGGGATTGCTGTGGCAAGCGGCGCTCGATGAACATCCGATACCTCCCGCTTCTTTTGTGAAGGGCGGAATGGGCGCGCTAGCGGAGGCACTGTCAAACGCTGCTTCTGCTTCCGGTGTGGAAATCAGATCAGCGTCCGAAGTTTCCGCGATCTACGCAGGCAACGGGACATCCGCCAAGGTACTTGTTAACAACAAGGATGAATTGGACGCGCGCGCTGTCGTCTCCAATGCTGACCCACACGCAACCTTTCTCCGTTTGATTGATCCGGTTGATCTTGAGCCGACTTTTCTTTCAAAGATTCGAAACTACCGGGCAAACGGGGCGGTGGGAAAAATCAATCTGGCGCTTTCCGGTTTGCCGAAGTTCAACGGAATAGATGACGCTTCAAAACTAACCGGGCGTATCCACGTCGGGCCCGAGATCGACTATCTCGAGCGCGCGTTCGACGCAGCCAAGTATGGCGATTTCTCACCGGCACCTTATCTCGACATCACGATTCCGTCGCTCACTGATCCTTCACTCGCGCCTGAAAGCAAACATGTGATGAGCATCCACGCGCAGTTTGCGCCTTACAAGCTGAAGAGTGGCGATTGGAACTCAAGACGAGATGAATTTGGGAATACGGTAATTGCACAGCTCGAACAATACGCACCGGGTATTAGCAATCTGATCATCGCTCAGCAGATATTGACGCCGCTCGACCTGGAACAAGTTTACGGGCTATCAGGCGGCCACATTCATCACGGCGAGCAGTCGTTGGATCAGTTCTTTACTTTTCGTCCGTTACTCGGGTGGGCTCAGTACCGAACGCCGCTCAACAGACTGTACTTATGCGGCGCGGGTACGCATCCGGGTGGCGGCGTAACGGGATTGAATGGGGCAAACGCAGCGCGGGAAGTTTTGAAGGATGTGAAAGCGGGAAAGATTTGAGATCTGAGACTTGAGATTTGAGATTTGAGATGCACAAAGCACTGATTTCACGCGAACGTCCATGACCAAACCTGTCTCCCGATCACGAAGTTTTGCCAGCGACAATAACGCCGGCGTCCACCCAAAAATAATCGAAGCAATCAGAAAAGCCAACGAGGGTCATGTTATTGCCTATGGCGATGACCCGTATACAGCCCGAGCAATTAGAGTTTTCGAGGAACGCCTGGGACGGAACATAAAAGTGTTTTTTGTGTTTGGTGGAACAGGCGCGAACGTTCTCGGGCTCAAGGCTGTAACCAAGTCGCATGAAGCAGTGATCTGCGCGGCGACTGCGCACATTAACGTGGATGAATGCGGGGCCCCGGAAAAGTTTACCGGCTGCAAACTCCTTTCAGTCGAAACTCCAGACGGAAAGCTGAGAGTTGAGCACATCAAGCCATTGCTACACGGCATTGGTTTTGAGCATCACGTTCAACCGCGAGTCATCTCTATTTCTCAAGTAACGGAAATGGGGACGGTTTACACGGTGCGCGAGCTGAAGGAGCTGGCAACGTTCGCTCATAAGAATAATTTGCTGCTACACATGGATGGGGCGCGAATCGCAAATGCAGCAGTGAGTTTGAACACAAGCTTGAAGGAGATAACGGCAGACGCCGGAGTCGATGTCCTTTCCTTTGGCGGCGCCAAGAACGGAATGATGTATGGCGAGGCGGTAGTCTTCTTCAATCCGAAAATGGCGAACGACTTCAAATATATTCGCAAGCAGGGAATGCACTTACCTTCGAAGATGCGGTTCATCGCAGCCCAGTTTGAAACGCTGCTGTCCGGGGATTTATGGCGCCTCAGCGCGACGCACGCAAACCGGATGGCTCAGATGCTCGCAAGTGAGCTAAGAAGGATCAAGCAGATCGAGATCACACAACCCGTCGAGGCGAACGGCGTTTTCGCCATAGTGCCGAAGAAATATGTGCCGCAATTGCAGAAGAAGTACTTCTTCTACATTTGGAATGAAGAGATTTCAGAAGTGCGTTTCATGACGTCGTTTGATACCACTGAAGAAGATATTGAAGAGTTCGTGGCGTTGGTAAGAAAGACCGTGAAGTAGGAAGTATCAACTTGAGGAAAATTTCAGGTTGGGAAGGGTGGCTTGCAGACGGAAGTTCGTGCCCGGGGCGATCGAACTACAGAACGGGAGCGAAGCGACCGATTGAACTAACATTGGCGATTCCGTCAGTTGAAATCGGTCGCTTCGCTCCCGTTCTGTAGTTGAGTGTTTTCTCGGATCCGGATAAAAGCTAGTTGAGCGGGGGCAAAGCCACCCTTCCCAACCTGAAATCTTCTTGAGTTGAATTGTCGCGCTTCCCTACTTCAAAAGAAATTTCAACAAGCCTCTGGTCGATGCGATTCCGGTAATATGTCGTTCGGAATGAAAAAACTCCGACATTTCACTGTGCGAGCCGTCTCGCTTCATCTGCTCAAGTTGTCGTCTTTCTTCTTCCAGTTGCGCCTTTTCCCTTGAACGAGCCAGATCCAAACCTCCGTCCCGAATGAATTCGATGATCTTGCTTAGTTCGTCACGATCAAACCAAATGCCGTGTTTCTTGCAGACATCTACGACCACTCCCGAACAGCGGGCAAAGTTTGCACGGTTCATCAACTGATGGCATTGCGGACACGGAATGTAGCTGACCTTCTCATCTGTCGGTACATGTGCAGCAGCGAGCGAAGCTGCTCCCAGTACTGCAGCGTGCTGCTCACGATCGGCGCATATTTTTTCGAACGACGAACTGTCAAGCCATAAACCTAAACAGTCTGGGCATTCGAGAATCGTCTGCTGGCCGAGAGTCTTTGATTGCATCTCGCCCTTGCAACGCGGACACTTCTTGTCTGCATCCGTGACGCCTTGCGGTTGTCCGGCAGCGGCACCGCAACGCTGGCAATGTTTGCTACCCAGGAACATCATCGCGAAGCACGACGGACAAGCTACGGTCGCCAAACGCGCTTCACAATATTTACATTGCGGCGCATCCGACGAAACTGACGCACCGCACATTGGACAATTGAGCGTCTCTGCTTCCATCCCCAACATTCTACCAAGAGAACTTTGACAGGATTACAGAATTAACAAGATTAGAATAAACTTCGGCGACGGCCGCAGTGAAACAGCTGACCTGGACTAACTAATCGTGTAATTCTGAAATCCTGAAATCCTGTCTCAGTTCGGTCTTGTATTCCTGTGTCGTATGAATCAAAATCCGCACACTAATGAGCAGCGTGCTCGACGAGGTGGACGCAGTTGAGCCGGCACCCGATATTCTTTCGGTGACAGTCGGCGCCAGACCTGCCTTTCTTTTGGGCATCGACGTAGGAACGTCGGGCGTGCGCGCGGCCCTCTTCGATGATCGTGGATCCGAAATCGCTGGAGCGAGTAGCAGGACGCTAAGACATCTTGCCGCGTTTTCCGACCTTGGCGTTCTCGATGCCGACGCTATTGTCGCTCAGGTTATTGAAACCATAGACGATTTGATCGTTTCTCGAGCCGAGGCGCACGGAGTCCGTTTCATTGCCATCTCTTGTTTTTGGCACAGTCTAATCGGCGTCGATCAGAATGGACGACCAACCACGCCTCTGCTTAGTTGGGCCGATACACGAGCCGCAAAATCCGCCGCTCTCCTTACCGAGCAGTTCGACGAACAAGAGGCGCACCGGCGTAGTGGTTGCCGCTTTCACGCGAGTTACTGGCCCGCTAAGCTACATTGGTTGCAGCAAGAACAAAAAGAAGTCTTTGAGGGTACTAATCAGTGGTTGGGTTTTTCGGAGTATTTATGCGGACAATTGTTTGATAGCACATCGATGAGCGTGTCGATGGCGTCAGCAACCGGGTTGTTCGACCAACGTAAATGCGAGTGGGATTGGAAATTCATTAACTCGCTGAAAATTCCCAAGCAGTCATTACCCAACATTGCCCGCGAAAACGATTGGCCGCCGCTTTCATCAGAGTTTGCTGATCGCTGGCCCGCACTTTCTGAAGCGCGGCTGGTTACGATCATTGGCGACGGCGCAGCGAACAATATCGGTGGTGGTTGCTGCACTCGAGACCGATTTGCATTGATGGTCGGCACATCCGGGGCAATGAGGGTTATGTACGCGGGTAATCCTCCAGATCGACTACCGTTCGAACTCTGGAGTTATCGGGCAGATCGTTCGAGAGTAGTTGTAGGAGGCGCGTTGTCAGACGGTGGCGGACTATATCGGTGGTTAACCGATTTGATGTGTCTTGGTGATGATCCCGAAATAGAAAAACAGTTGGCAGATCTGGATGCGGATAGTCACGGACTGACGATTCTTCCCTTTTGGTCGGGTGAACGGAGTACAGGTTGGTCAGCTGAAGCACGCGGCGCTATTCTGGGATTGACGCAGCAAACGAAGCCGGTTGAGATTCTACGCGCCGCAATGGAAGCAGTGGCATACCGGTTTGCGCTAATCGCGCGGGCACTTGAGACCCTGACGGGTACAGCTAATATAGTTGCGACGGGCAATGCGCTACGCGCGTCACGTGTTTGGTTGCAGATTATGGCGGATGTATTGGGGCAGCGTCTGAATTTAACAAGTGTCCGTGAAGCATCAACGCGTGGTGCTGCCTTGCTTGCGTTGGAGACGCTGGGCAAAATAGAAAATCTAGAACAACATTCCATCACGATCGAGGAGATCGTCGAACCCGACATGTCACGACATCGGCGTTATCTGGAAGGTCTAGCTCGTCAAACCAGGATATATGAAACGATAGTGCGAAAACTCTAATAACTGCTCCGCTTGTGGTAGCAGGCGGCTAATCAAATCGTGCATTGCCGCTTACTACCGCGAGCGGTATGGAATCGAACACGTATAGGACCCAAAACCGAATGAGCGCCTCCGTGCTGAGAGAAGACACCCACACCACACCGGAACTCGACCAACTTTGCATCAACACAATTCGTACCCTTGCACTCGATGCCGTGCAAAAAGCTAACTCGGGCCATCCCGGGCTGCCTCTTGGTGCCGCTCCGATGGCCTATGTGCTTTGGACGCGCTTTCTGAAACACAATCCAAAGAACCCAAAATGGGAGAACCGCGATCGTTTTCTGTTGTCAGCCGGCCACGGTTCAATGTTGCTTTACTCACTCCTGTATTTAACTGGCTACGATCTGCCGTTCGACGAGTTAAAAAATTTTCGTCAGTGGGGATCGAAAACACCTGGTCATCCGGAATATGGATTAACTCCTGGCGTCGAGATAACGACGGGTCCGCTCGGACAGGGATTCGCGAACGGTGTCGGCATGGCGATCGGAGCGGCACACCTTGGCGCGAAATTCAACACTGCTGAGTTCCCACTGATTGATCATTATGTCTATGCGATCGTTTCAGACGGTGATCTAATGGAAGGTGTTGCTGCCGAAGCCGCTTCTCTGGCAGGTCATCTCAAGCTCGCAAAATTGATCTACTTGTACGACGACAACCAGGTCACCATCGAAGGACCTACGAGTCTGGCGTTTAGCGAAGACGTGCCGAAGCGGTTCGACGCGCTGGGGTGGCATACATCAACCGTGAAAGACGGAAATAATCTTGATGAGATTGACGCAGCTATTAGAGAGGCTCAGTCGATAACTGACAGGCCCAGTTTAATCTCAGTCAAGACAGTTATCGGCTTCGGCATGCCGACGGCTGGAACAAGAAAGGCGCACAGCGATGCACCGGGCGAAGAGGCGGTTCGTGAGACAAAGCGCCATCTCGGTTGGCCCGAGGACCAAAGTTTTTATGTACCCGATGAAGCGTTGGCTCATTTTCGAAAGGCTGTAGATCGCGGCGCGCGTGAAGAGGAGCAGTGGCGTCAACTTGTGATGAAGTATAAACAAGCAAACCCGGAACAAGCTGCGACATGGCATTCAATGATGACCGGCGAACTACCAAGCGATTGGGAAGACCATCTGCCAAAATTTGAGAAAGCGCAAGCCATTGCCACACGCGTGGCAAGCGGCGAGGTTATTAATGCGCTTGCGCCGATTATTCCTTCGTTAATTGGTGGGTCAGCTGACTTAGGAGTCTCAAACAACACGGACATCAAGACTAGTCACAGTTTCGCGGTAGGCAACTACGACGGGCGCATCTTGCATTTCGGCGTGCGTGAGCACGCAATGGGAGCGACACTAACCGGTATTTCGTTGAATGGTGGCTTGATTCCTTTTGGAGGCACATTCCTCACATTTTCAGATTACATGAGACCAGCTATTCGTCTCGCAGCGCTTTCCGAAGTGCAAGCAATTTATGTGTTCACTCACGATTCCGTCGGATTGGGTGAAGACGGTCCCACGCACCAGCCGATCGAGCATCTGGCGGCACTGCGCGCAATTCCACATCTGTTCGTTATTCGACCTGCGGATCCGGCAGAGGTCAGCGAAGCGTGGCGTATTGCGATTCTTCGCCGAAACGCTCCTACAGCACTGGCCCTTACGCGGCAGAAGGTTTCGCCAGTCGATCGAACCCGATTTGCAGCTGCGTCGGGGTTGCGTCGCGGTGCGTACGTGCTCGCCGAAGCTGAAGCAAAAGACGGCACCAAAGCAACTCCGCAGTTGATTCTTCTCGCGACGGGCTCCGAAGTTTCGTTGGCTTTGGAAGCACGCGAACAACTACAAGCTGGTGGAATACCGACACGTGTAGTTTCGATGCCCTGCTGGGAATTGTTCGAAGAACAACCCGACGACTATCGGAATGAAGTTCTGCTGCCTTCCGTTAAAGCGCACCTGGGCATCGAGGCTGGGGTACGCGAGGGATGGGATCGTTATGTTGGATCAACTGGTGATGTGATCTGCCTGAATCGGTTTGGCGCATCCGCACCGGGAGATGTTGCGCTTAGGGAATTGGGGTTCAATGTTGAGAATGTTGTGAACCGCGCAAGAAAACTGTTGTAGTTGGAAGCGAAAAGAAAACCATCCACAGATTACGCAGATTACACAGGCAGGAGGAGGAGCAGTAGTCAGGCGCACGAAAACGGTTCGCTTGCGGTCGTGCTCCTGCCTGCTGCTCCTGCTCCTGTCTGTGTTATCTGCGT
>DATBSH010000473.1:0-9473 GCA_036559885.1 Pyrinomonadaceae bacterium | reverse complement strand
ATTCACGGATACCCGACGCTACCGCGTTACGGTACTGACTATTGACCCACTGCGTTACTGCTAGTCACCGGCCTTGGCATTGCGGCTACGGCGTTACTACTTCTTTCTCGTAAAGATCCGTTTTGCCTCATAGGATATTTGCGGGTTATCCACAAACATCGCTATTGTCAATTCGTCTTCGGCGGTAAAAGTCCATTTCTTCGTAATATTAGTCGTAACGGTGCCGTTCGGCGTTTCAGTTGTCATCACTTCAGTTGCGATGATTCCGTTGCCATCTGGCAGCCACATTGTAATTCGCTTGCCCTTTGGTGATGGTGCATTCGGTTGAGCGTTAGGCGGTGCTGGCGGCGTAAAGTCATACTCCTTACCGTCGAATATGTAGGTATCCTTTAGGGTGCGCTCGTTGCCAGGTTGAATGAGTTTTGTTTCAACTTCCATCTGATCTGCTGTTTGCTTCACCGTCATTGTTTGCTGCATGTTCCCCGGCAGTCCGAAACTTCGTGCGCGGTCCATTGTCCAATCTCCGCTAAAGTCGGGCTTCAACGCCGCCGTCGCCACACACCCAAACACCAACAGGAACACCGCGAATAATGTTAGTTTCCGAATCATGTCCTTTACTCCTCCGTGATGCCAAGAAGCAGATCCACCGATTTCCACAGATTACACAGATTACGCCCTAATCAGTTAGGTTGGATGTGTTGCTGCTACTTATGAAAAACTCAACCTCACTTTATGAATCCTAATCTGTGTAATCTGTGGGAATCGGTGGATCTGCTTCTATCGAGCTTTTCCCACTTTTGCTAACGAGAGAAGTGGCGCGGTCATAAAGGTCGTTGTCAGCGCCATAATAACCATCATTACGAAGATCCGGCCCGATAAGATTCCCAGATCATATCCAATGTTCAGTACAACCAATTCAATTAAACCGCGGGTGTTCATCAGCGCCCCGATGGCAAACGAATCTCGCCAACTCATTTTCGTCCATCGAGCCATCAACATACTTCCTCCTAACTTGCCGGCGACGGCTACCGCCACGATACCGACACATATCAGCCAGCTCCGCCGATCGTTCAGGAGTGTGATTTGGGTACGCAGTCCAGTGAAGACAAAGAACAGTGGCAAGAGCACTGTAGAACTGAAAGCCTCGATCTTTTCTTTCAAGAATGTCTCGACGCTTGGAGTCGACGGCATTACAACGCCCGCAATGAAACCGCCGAACAATGCGTGAATACCGATCGTTTCAGTGAGCCACGCAGACATTAGCGCAAACGCCAGTACTCCGGCGAGAAGTAATCGGGAATATTTCGGGTCTTCAACCCGTCTACTAATAAGGGCGTCAAAGCGAGGTTTCACTAGCAACAACATCAGAAGTACGAAGATGACCGCTGAGGCCATAGTCAGCAAGGCGCCGGCTAAACCGCTCGAATTAACAATCGCGACAACCACCGCCAATATGCACCAGGCCGTCACATCATCTACTGCGGCACAGGCGAGCGCAGTACTACCCAAGGGTAACTGAGCGAGTCCTCGATCTTTGAGAATTCGCGCGAGCACTGGAAATGCCGTAATGCTCATCGCGATGCCCAGGAACAAGCCGAAAGGAGTAAAGCTCGTTCCCGCTGGCGCAAGAGCAGGGAAGAGCGTTAAGGCGAATCCGGAGCCCAGAAGGAAAGGGATGATTATGCTCGCGTGGCTGACCATGATTGCAGCCGCCGCTTTCTGTCGAAGGTGATTTAGATCGAGCTCCATTCCAACTATGAACATGAACAACACTACGCCGATTTGGCTAAGCACACCGAGCGTGGTCATCGATGTTGAAGGAAACAAGAACTCAGCTGCTGACGGCCACACCCATCCTAAAACGGACGGTCCGAGAACAATGCCGGCGACCATCTCGCCCATTACGGGTGGTTGGGCAATGCGCCGGAAGATCGCGCCAAACAATTTAGCGACGACAATAATGACGACGATCTGGAGAAGTAGAATACTGAGCGGACTGCGGGCGCTTAACTGAAGAAACTTATCAGCACCCTTAGATTCCGCCGCCGGTGCGGAGTATGTGACGGCTGTTGAAACGCTCGTGTGTGGCTCATTGTTTGGGTGATCAATCCGAGAACCGATTACCAGAATCCCCCAAATACCCGCCCCAAAAAGAGCGAGCAGCCCAAAGTAGGAGAGGTAATTGAAATGTGAAGTACGGTTCAGCTTCGTCAAAGATTGGGGTGCAAATGGTCCGGAATTGAATTCGGGCAGATACTACTCTAGTTTTGTTCCTGACGTCACAGACCTCGCCCCAAACTGGTGGCGCGAAACTCCAACGGATGAATCAGCCAACTTTGGAAATGGCGAGCGCAACTTACATTAGCGTTCTTACGTAAGACAACTGGCTGAGTGTCTTGATCGAAGGGCGTCCTCCGTGGGCGCCCGATTTTAACAGTGGAACTAATCATCTGAAGGGCGACGACGGCGGGACGCTCTATAAATCGAGGACATTAGCTGTCTGAGGGGTGTGATTGATCCTGCGGGTCGCGCATGTTAATTTCGTTTGTCGTAATGGCCGAGATCCTGGAGCTATCCTGCAAAGAATGGTAGTAAATCCCCAAGCCTGACACCCCAACTACGCCTGAATTAAGACTGAATGACGAATACGCCTCAGACAAATACGCAGGTCGGCAACTACTTCGTTTCGAACTATCCACCATTCTCGCAGTGGAAGCCTGACTACCTGGGGGAGGCGATAGCTGCGCTCGATCAACCCGCTCGGGTCGATGAGCCCTACGGCCTGTACCTGCATATTCCTTTCTGCCGCAAGCGATGCAAATTTTGTTACTTCAAGGTCTACACTGATAAAAACGCAAGTGAGATTGAGATATACCTCGATGCACTTGTTAAAGAGGCCGAATACTATGCACGCACCAGGGCGTTTCAGGGGCGTCAGTTACGTTTTGCTTACTTCGGTGGTGGAACGCCGTCTTATATCAGCGAGAAACAACTTCATCAGCTCGTTGAAGGGTTGAATCGACACGTCAGTTGGAGTAACGCAGAAGAAGTAACTTTTGAGTGCGAACCAGGTACGCTGCGCAAATCGAAGCTCGAAACTCTTAAACAGATTGGCGTCACGCGTCTTAGTTTAGGGGCTGAACATTTCGACGATGAAGTGCTTGCAATAAACGGTCGAGCCCATCTGTCACCGGAGATATACGAAGTTTATGATATGGCGCGTCAGGTTGATTTCCCGCAAATCAACATTGATTTGATCGCTGGAATGGTGGGCGAGACCGAAGCGAAATGGAAAGACACCGTCAAGCGCACGCTCGAATTGGCGCCTGATTCGGTCACCATCTATCAGATGGAACTTCCTTACAACACAATCATCTCGCAGGAGATTCTGAAGGAAGGAAAAGAATCGCCGATTGCTGACTGGCCCACAAAACAGCGCTGGTTAAACTATGCCTTCGATCAGTTTCTGGATTCAGGTTACCGCATTGCCAGTGCGTATACGGTGGCCACTACGAAGAAGCCCTGCCGCTTCATTTACACAGATGCCTTGTGGCATGGCGGCGACATGATCGGAATCGGAGTCTCATCTTTTTCACATTTCGGTGGTGTCCACTTTCAGAATGCGCACAGCTTTGAGGAATACATCTCACTGATTCAAAAGAACCAGCTTCCATTGTTTCGCGCATTGACTTTGACACCGAAGCAGAAGTTGATTCGCGAGATGATCCTGCAGCTCAAGACTGGCATGCTGGAGATCGAGTACTTCAAGAACAAGTTCGACGTTGATGTTTGGGATGAGTTCAGGCCAATCTTTGAATCTCTCGAGATAGACGGACTGCTCGAACGCAGTAACACGCAAATATCGCTAACCCGCAAAGGACTATTGCAGGTTGATCATTTTCTGTCCGAATTTTTTGAACCGGAATTAAAGGCTGTCCGTTACGTTTAGATCTTATGGAAAATAATAGTAAGTACGATGTCATTGTTATTGGCGGCGGGCCTGCGGGTAGCACGATCGCAAGTATCTTGTCGCGCGAAGGTCGCAAAGTTGTGCTGTTTGAAAAAGAGCGATTTCCGCGCCATCACATTGGCGAGTCGTTGATGACCGACACCTACTTCACTTTTCAGCGAATGGGTTTGCTGGAGAAGTTGAAGTCGAGTGTGTTTGTTAGAAAGTACAGCGTGCAGTTTGCGAATCCGGCCGGAAAAGAGTCGCGTCCTTTCTATTTCTTCGAAGCTCTTCATCATGAATCGGCAGTAACCTGGCAGGTCACACGTGCGCAGTTTGATCTGATGCTTATTGAACACGCCGCGGATCAGGGAGCCGATGTGTATCAGCAAACGCAGATCAAACGAGTATTGTTCGACGGAGATCGGGCCTATGGTGTCGAGGCGTTGATGACCGATGGCACACTCCGGCAGTTTGAAGCGCCGGTAGTGGTGGACGCGACCGGACAGTCGGCAATGTTGTCGAACAAGTTTGGGTGGCGTGTGCGTGATCCCAAACTCAAGAAGGCGGTGTTGTATTCCTATTTCAAAGGCGCGCATCGCGAGCCCGACTTGAATGGCGGCGCGACGCTTGTGCTGCGCACACCTAAGGGCAGCAATGGATGGTTTTGGTATATCCCGCTCGAGAACGATATCACCAGTGTTGGCGTGGTCGCCGATCCAGAGTATCTGGTGAAGGGTCGCGGCCAGGATCTCGCAAAGATCTTTCACGAAGAGATTGAGAAAGTGGAGTCATGTCGTCGACGGGTGGCCGGAGCGACTCGAGTAGATAAGATCTATTCGATACTCGATTACTCCTACCGTTCAATGAGATGTTCCGGTGACGGATTCGTGATCATAGGCGATGCATATGGATTTCTTGATCCGATTTATTCGTCTGGGGTCTTGCTCGCTTTAAAGATGGCTGAGTTGGCGGCTGATAGTATCCACGACGCGTTTAAGCACGACGATTTCTCGGCAGCGCGGCTCGGGCAGTATCAAGAAAAGTTAGACAACGGGATTGAGTCGATGCGGAAGCTCGTTTATGCGTTCTATAACGAGGGTTTCAGCTTCGCGCAGTTTTTGCAGAAGTATCCGGAACAACGCGTGAACATCATCACGTTGTTGATGGGGCAGGTGTTCAAAGAGGGTGTGGATGATATTTATGCGCCGATGGCTGATTTCGCAATTATTCCCCCGCCGCTTTACGAGCAGGTTGACGGCAAGCCCGTGATGATGCAACCGGCACCAGCGGCTGGAGAGATTCTGTCAGCGAAGTACGAGTACTACGACGACCGCCCCGTGCTTCAAGAAGCAGGGGATTGAGGAAACGCGCGTTTCCGTTTACGGTCTTTTCTGAATCTCAGCGTCCTCTGCGTCTCTGCGTCCTCTGCGTTTTCCTTGGGCACATTGAACACACTCAATAAACTGACTGAGGAGTTCCTCCAAGTTTGTTGAGTGTATTCAATGTGCCCAAGGAAAACGCCGAGGACGCAGAGACGCAGAGGACGCTGAGAGTTGGGCTACTCCTCGAGATCTAACACCTTACGGCGAATACCCTTCTTAAGTACTATCTCATTAAAGTTTATCAGTAGGCCCACCTTCCATCCGCCTATTCTGAGATAGGTTACGAGCTGCGCCTCGTGAATTGGAGCCAGAGCGTCAACCGACTTGGTTTCAACAACGACTGTATCTGCGACGATCAAATCAGCTTGGTAGACCTTCTTCAAACGCAGTCCTTTGTACTCCAGTGGAACCGGCCAATGAAGTTTGACAGGAATATTCTGGAGCTGAAGTTCTCGGCCAAGCGATAAACGGTAAGCTGATTCGAGTAGTCCTGGTCCTAGCGCCCGATGTACTTCGATAGCCGAACCAATGATCCGGCCTGTGAGAAAATTGACATCGTGAGGCATGTCGAGTAGTTCCTTTCGATTGTAAGTGATGGTGGGTGAGACTACTTTAGGCAGGTGACTCAAAAAACTCAACTCTCTGCGAACTCTGCGTCTCTGCGTTCTCGGCGTTTTTGTTGCGAGATGCAAATTGCTCAATCAACATCAGCAGTTTGTTGAGCATGCCCGCAGAATGTCGGTAAACGCCGAGGACGCCGAGGACGCTGAGACGCAGAGTTCGCAGAGAGTTGAGTGTTAGCTTGAGGCTCGTCAACAAACTAAAACAACAACTTCAATCCAAACTGAATATGCCTTGGTTCGCGCGCTGAGCTGATAACACCAAACGTGGGCGAGCCGAGGAAGTTGTCGGGCAAGTTGAAGTTAGGATGATTGAATAAATTGAAAAACTCCGCCCGGAATTGCAGATTCATGCGCTCACTAAGCGCCGTGTTCTTCACAAGCGACGCGTTCACATTCTGATATCCAGGTCCGTCGAGAATATTCCTTCCCGCATTCCCAAACGTACCCGGCGCCGGAAAAGCAAACGCTGCCGGGTTGAACCAGCGCGCCGGAGTCGGATTACCCAGGTTCGGATTACCAACTACATTAGGTCGATCGTTCGCCCCAAATCCCAGGATCGATCTTCCAGTACCGCTGTTGTCGATCTCCGGAAGTAAAGCGACTGTGAATGGCCGGCCTGACTGGAGTGTCACGATTCCAAAGGTCTCCCATCCGGTGAGCACGGTCGTCACCCATCCCGAGTGTGACAAGAATTGTCGGTTTCTTCCGAACGGAAGCAGGTAGGAGTAGCTGACCGATAATCGATGGCGCACATCGAAGTTCGACCGTCCGCGTTCAGCGCTAACGTTGTAACTATTCTGCGGGAAGTTTGGATCGCCCGCGCTACTGAAAAAGTTTGACGCGTCATCGATCGATTTTGACCACGTGTACGATGCGAGTGCTGACAGACCTCTGGAAAGCCGCTGTTGAAACCGAGCCTGCAAAGCGTTGTAGTTAGAATTCCCGCGCGACTCAAGCAGATCGATGTCGTCGAAACGCGGATTCGGTCGAAGGACAAATGGTAATCCCGGCGGTAAGGGTCTCGGCTGCGGTTGATTGATATCGCGGGCCGTCAGTAACTTCGTGCCTTTTGATCCGACGTACGCGACTTCCAAGACACTCTTCGATCCGACTTCTCTCTGAACGTTCACGTTCCAATGCTGCATATAGCCAGTTCTCAAATCGCGCTGTATAGCCAATGCAGAATCCGGGAGCGGGAACGGGAAGAAGGACGGGAACGGATTGTTCAGCGTTAGCGGCAATCCTGGTAGCGAGAAGAAGATGTTGTTGTCAAAGTACGGCGAATTGAAGTAGAGAGCTTCAGCTGGGGCGAACGGGGCTTGGTCGTAATAAACGCCGTAGCCTCCGCGGAGCACAGTTCGTCCGTCTTCGCCGAGTGTCCACGCAAATCCCACCCGTGGCGCAAAATTGTTCTTGTCAGCTTCGAATCCACTGCGAGGGACACCGTTGGTCCCGACGGCTACCAAAGTGCCAGTTGTCACGTCGTACACGTTCGCTCGATCCTGTGCATCAACCGGCGGAGTGTTGAACTCATAACGCAGACCACCGGTCAGCGTTAGGTTACGGCGGATTCGAAAGCTGTCGTTAATGAAAAAATTGTAGCTCTGCGTGCGAATGTGTTGGGGATTGTCGACTTGCGCCACACTGGTCAACAGTGGAAAGCCTAACAACAGATCTCCGAGTGCATTGCCAGTAATTTGACCGAATGGGGAAAACTGCAATCTTCCACGTGACTCAACATCACGAAAAGCATTCTGTTGAGAAAAGCGCAGGTCAGCGCCGAACTTGATCAGGTGTTCGCCATGCGCATAACTCGTATTGTTCAGCACCTGGTAGACATTCGTAACGCTGTTTTGTGGATTGTTGCCCTCATCACCAAGCGGCGAGAAGCCGGTAATCGTGATGAAACTCAAGCCGGCATCGCGAGCACGTGGAGAAGATGTCGGCAGTCCTACTTGGGAGTTGACTACGCTGGCTTGTTGCGTAACGGACGACGCTACGCGACTAAAAGCCAGGCGAGTCTCGTTTACTAACTTTGGAGTCAGCACAAGAGTCACTGCACCCATCGCATTCTGGCTACGTCGCTTCACCGTGTCGCCAAATCCCGGAATAGCTGAGAACGACGGACCAGTGAAAGGTTCGAAGAGATCTCGATCACCGAAGCTATACCGAAATGCGAGATCAGTTCGATCCGTCAAGCGGTGATCGACGCGAACATCAAAGCTGTCGTTATCGTCTCGCTGGGTCGGTGAAGAGACAAAATTCTGAAACGCGACGTTTCGGTTCGGCAGCGGATAAATGGCGGCGATAGCGCGTCCTACCGCATTGATGAATGGATCCGGAATCCTCCCGTTAGTGAAAGGCTGGCCGGTGAATGGATTGATCGGCACACCGAACAGGCTTTGACTGAAGTCTCCCTGGCGCTCCTGATGAGTCGGAACATTGGTAAGCCGCGTGATTCCTTCGCGTGACCTCGTACCTTCGTAATCGGCAAAGAAGAAGGTCCGATTGCGCTTGATTGGGCCGCCAAGCGATCCACCAAACTGGTTTCGAATGTACTTGGGCCTTGGCTCAGTCGATGGTGCGAAAACATTTCGTGCATCCAGCGCCGCGTTTCTAAAGAACTCAAACGCAGAACCATGGATGTCGTTTGATCCCGAGTTAAGTATCACGTTGACCTGGGCACCGGGATTTCGACCGAACGAGGCATCGTACGTGCTCGTTAGCATTTCGAATTCACGAATCGCATCTACAGATGGTCGAACACCGAACGTGTTAAGTTTTGGGTCGACATTGTAAACACCATCGAGCAGGAAGTTGTTCGCATCTTCTCGAGCGCCGTTGACACTGAATGCAAAGTCTCCGCGAACCGAGCCTGCAGAACCTGGCGCAGCAGGAACAGCGCCGGGAACCAGCAGGGTCAACTCGTAGAAGTTGCGGCCGTCAAGTGGTAACCCTTTGATTTGGGGGTTATCGATGACAGTGCCGAGAGAGGCAGAGTCTGGTTTAAGCTCTGAAGACACGTCGACTGTGAATGGTTCATCCGATCGAAGCTCCATCGCAAAGTCCAGACGAATCTCCTGGTTCACGCTCAAGTTCACTTGTCGGACGAGTTTCGCGAATCCTTGTGTCGTAATGTTAATTCGATAAGACCCAGGCTCTAATGAGGACAATGCGTACTGTCCGTCGTCGCCGCTGTTTACCGAACGCTCCTCGTTTGTCTCTGTATTGATCATCTTAATCTCAGCACCTGGGATTGCAGCTCGATTTGGATCGTAAACAGTTCCGCGAATGGTGCCGCGGTAAGTCTGAGCGGTCGCGGCTACGAAGACAGTGAGAAGCATGCTGACTAGAAAAGGAAGGCGATAGTTCGAATTCAAGGCTTGATTCTCCAGTTACGAGATTTTGGATGATGACTGAGATTTTCGAGACCTTACCAGATGGATCGACTCAGTGTCTAAGGCAAGGGTCCCAAAACTTAACAATTTATTTTGTTCAAACTTGGAAACTGACTGA
>DATBSH010000472.1:0-28363 GCA_036559885.1 Pyrinomonadaceae bacterium | reverse complement strand
CGTGTGGGGGATTCCCAGATCTTCGACTGAGTGCTTTCATGTAGAAAGGACTTGAACGCATCCACCCACTGCCGTGGGTGGGATTTTCGCTTTTTGTGCAAAGCCAGGCCACACAGAAAAAAACCAAACCCCAAGAGGCCTTGAATGAAACATTCAGAAGGATTTCTAAAGCTTGTTAACGACTCAAAAAAGCGGATCCGCGAAGTGTCTGTGGACGAAACACAAAGGCGGATGAAACAAAACGCGAATGCGAAATTAATAGATGTTCGTGAAGACAATGAATGGCAAGCCGCACATGCCGTAGGCGCGATTCACCTCGGCAAAGGAATTATTGAGCGCGACGTCGAGGCGACTGTTCCCGACAAGAGCACAGAGCTGATCCTTTACTGTGGCGGCGGCTATCGATCGGCTCTCGCTGCTGATGCACTCCAACAAATGGGTTACACGAACGTCTTCTCCATGGCCGGTGGTTGGAAAGCGTGGAAGGAAGCAGGCGGCAAAACCGAGCAATAAGAACATCCACAGATTACACAGATTAAGAGCGTTAAGTTGAATCTTTCAGTTCCAACCCTTTGACGAGGGCAGCCTGACCACTCAACTTAACTCTCTTAGTTCTAATCTGTGTAATCTGTGGATCTGCTTGGCAAAAAATCGGGTGTGCCCTTTCGAGCACACCCGAGAGCATTGAAAACAAAAAGGAAAACCTAGAACTCGAACCGCGCGGCCAATTGGATCTGCCGTTCGCGGAACAGCGTACTATCAGCACCGGTGACGTTTCTGAACGGAGCGTTCGCAATTAAACATTGCGTGAATCCAGTCGGACAGCCAGTAGTGCTGAAATTGTAGATCGTGGCAGTCACACCGGTTACTTGCGTTCGGTTGAAAACGTTAAATGCGTCTGCAAGAAGCTCAACTTTCGTATTTTCTGTTATCGAGAAGCGGCGCGAGAGTCGCATATCGAGGAACCAGATGTTGGGTTGCTTGAACGCGTTACGCGGAAGCTGCGCAAATCTGGTTGCACCACCCGACCCATTCACCCCGCCTCCCGGCGTTTGATTTGAACTAAACCCCCAGCGACTCGGATCGATACTACCGCTGATAGTGCCGGTGAACCGTTGACCCGAAAAGGCGTTGAGGATTGGAGCCAAGGTCCAACCGTTGAGGATAACCTTTCCAACTCCCTCGTTGAACGGATTTGGACTGTAAACGACGCTCGCCGTAAATTTCTGTCGCCGATCAAACGTTGACAAGGCACCCTCGTTGGCTTGGTCGAACGCATTGAACGGGAGGTTGTTGCTTGTGAACGTCGTTGATGTTTGTCCATTATCCGACGCGCGCGATAATGTGTAGCTGGTCTGAAATTGCAAACCGTCGGTAAACCGTCGATTGGCCTGCAGTACGAGACCATGATACTTGGAGTAGATGTTGCTTCTAATCTCCGTGAGCTGCGCAAAGGCCGCATTCGGTCTTGCACCTACGAAGATCGGAGTCACGTAGGTTTGGCCACCAAAATCACCTCCGACGACAGGCACTCCGACGGTGCGCGCCGGTGCTGGCAGGTTTGTATCGACGAAGTTTGGCAGCGAATTGCCAAAGCTGCCGAGATACGAGGCTGAAACCACCGTGTTTCTCGCGATTTCTCGCTCAAAGATAAAGTCCCACTGATGAATCTGCGGCAACTGGAAATTGCCGGCGAAGAATTGTATTGCACCCACTGGTGGATTGGTGTTCGGCAACAGATTCGGGTAAATCGGTAGAAATGCACAATTATCCGCCGTAGTCGGCGGAGTTGTGCCGGTACAAGCAACAGGAAGGTTGTTGGCACTTGTGATGAATTGCCGCTGACCTTGATCAATTCCGACCCCCGTATTAACCAGCGCGTTGTAGATAGTGGAGTTGATTACGCGGCCATAGTAGAGACCCCATCCACCTCGCAGACTCGTTTTGCCATCGCCTGTAATATCAAAAGCAAATCCGACGCGAGGTCCGAAGTTGTTCTTATCACTAACCCTGTTATTAGTCTGAGGCACCGCCGGATTAACGTTCACCGGATCCGGGTTCCGTTGATACTCATAACGCAGCCCGAAGTTCAGGGTCAGTCGGGGTGTCGCGCGCCAGTCGTCCTGCACGAACCAGTTGATGTCCGTGGTCTTCATTGTGAGGCCAAGAACGCCGAACCCCTGATTGAAGTTACCCGCATAGCACTTGCCTGCACGGCGAAAAACTGGCGCTGCCGTCGTGCCGACGTTAGTGACGCACAAGCCGAGCAGACCGTTCGGAGTATTCGACAGCGTGCGAATTGCGCCGCTGGTTTGAAAGTTGACATAGTCGATGATGAACTCGGAGATTCCGTTTGCCCCGGTGTAGTTGAACTCACCGCCTGAGAATCGCAAGTTGCTGATATTGTCCTTAACGAAATTGAGGTCGCCACCGAACTTAACTGCGTGGTTACCGACGCTCATCGACACAGTGTCGGCAAACTGATTTCGCCTTTCATCGGGGAAAGCCGCGCGCTCGAGAAACTCGGGCATTCCAAAAGAAAAGCCGTTCTGTATAAACGTCTGTGGCGATCTGCCACCAACAGCATTGGTAGGCTCGCCCGGCCTTGGTGGCTGGCTGAACTGAGTCTCGTTGTCGCGACTCCACTGATACCGAAACTCGTTTAGCAGTGTTGGAGTAATGGTGGAAGCAAGTTTGATGTTCACCGCATCAATATCGACGAAGTCGTCGCCAAAATTATCGATGGCGCGAGTGTTAGTTGCTTGAGTCTGAATCCCTGCCGGCGACTCCCAGCGTAGACGGTTATAGCTGGCAGTCAACGTATTCTTGTCGTTGATGAGCCAGTCAACCTTAGGCAGGATAAGCTTCTGGTCACCGGTACGCGCGAGCGGACCAGACAGACTGCTTAGAAAGTTCAAGGTGCTATCTATCTGCGCAGAAGTAACGCCACGCGTTATTATCGTATTGCGGGTGGCCGTACTTAGATTCAGGAAATTGCTGCTTGAAAAAATGGAAAGGCCGGGAAAGTCTCTGTTCTGCTGATCGTAGCTAAAGAAGAAGAAGGCCTTGTCTTTTACAATCGGACCACCGATTGTTCCGCCAAACTGATGTCTTACATCCTTTGGCTTGAACCCAACCGGGGTAAACACTCCATTAATTAGTTCCTGCTTAGTGGCAAGCGGGTTTCGTGCGCCCCATTTGTTATTTCGTTGATAGTAGAACAGGCCTCCATGAAACTCATTTGTCCCGCTTTTGGTAACGGCATTAACAACACCGCCTGCTGAACGACCATATTCGGCAGAGTAGCTCGAGGTATTGACTTGGAACTCCCGAATTGCGGCCTGACTGATCGAATAGCTAATTCGCGTGCGCCCGCGCTCTTCCGCGAAGAACGCCTGGTTGTTGTCGCCACCATCGATCGTGTTGTTGTTCAAGAGACCAGATATGCCACGGAAACTAATGAGGCCGAAAGTTCCGTCGGGAACTGCGCCAGGCGAGAGCAATGCGAAGTTCGACCAACGCCGGCCGTTGATCGGTAACTCGTTGATCGACGTTTGATTGTAGTTATTCGAAAAGTCCTGCTGCGAGGTGTTAATAACCGGTGCTTCGCCAGTGACTTCCACGGTACCGGTAACAGCTCCGACTGCAAGGGAAGCTTCGATGTTTGTCTCACGACCAACCTCAACGAGGACTCCCTCTTGAGTGAACGGGCCAAAGCCAGCACTGTTGATAGTGACGGTGTAGGTTCCGGGCTCGAGGTTTAAGACTTTAAACCGTCCCTGGTCATCGGTCGTCGCGGTTGCCTCTTTATTGGTACCTATGTTTTTTGCAGTAACTGCGGCACCGGTCACGACCTCCTTGTTAGGATTGGTAACCACGCCGCCGATTGAGCCGGTAGTCGTTGATTGCGCGAACGCGACAGCGCTCAAACCGAGCACCATCAGGAATACAAACGAGAGCTTTAGTATTTTCGACATACTGGGGAACTCCTTAAGCAATTGAGTGGAAGTTAAGCGCACCGCGACGCGGCGAGCAGCGCAGATGGGAAGTTCAAAGTGAGAGCGAATGTAATTAGCTATCAAGAAGGAAATGGGTTACTGCCTCTAAGCAAGACCTGACTTCTATCACGCCCAAGTGGTTTTTCGCAAGTTTAAGACTAAATTGAACCTATTAAATCCATGTGACCAATTCACGCTCGAGAGAGCGGGGAGAGAAGGTCAGCCGGGAACCGTAAAAATCCGCAAGACCTGTGCCGAATAACCTATCTTTCGCCTCGCCTACAAAAACCTGAGATTTGGGTTACGTTAGCTCAAATCGTCGCTTCGGGGCGACACAATTAAGCTCAAGATTTTGGATCAGATCGGAAAATCGGGAAAAACGGCGGTCTGTCCGAAGCGTCAGACTCGTTCGACTATCATTGCGATTCCCTGGCCACCACCGATACACGCCGTTGCCAACCCGTAACGACCACCGCGACGGTGTAGCTCGCGCAAGATCGTCAAAACCAGTCGCGTACCTGTAGCTCCAAGCGGATGACCGAGCGCAATCGCACCGCCGTTGACGTTCGTCTTTGCGCGATCAAGACCAAGCTCTTTTTCCACAGCCAGGTATTGCGCAGCGAAAGCCTCATTTACTTCGATCAAATCTATCTGGCTGAGACCAAGACCCGCCTTATCCAATGCTGCGCGAGTAGCAGGAACCGGACCGATCCCCATAATCTCCGGCTCGACGCCGGCGTAAGCCCAACTGACAATGCGTCCCATCGGCGTCAAATCTTTCGACTTAACAGATTCCTCATCAGCAATGATGAGGGCGGCAGCACCGTCAACAATGCCGGATGCGTTACCCGCAGTCACAAAACCATCCTTAGCGAATGCAGGCCGCAACTTTGCCAAACCTTCGAGCGTGGTTTCTGGTCGCGGATGATCGTCACGCTCGAACCGAACGACACCCTTGCGCGACTTAACTTCTACCGGCACGATCTCTTCTGCAAAATAACCGGCGTCGACGGCGCGTTTCGTTTCCTGTTGGGAGCGCAGCGCATACTTATCTTGTTCTTCACGCGATATTTCGAACTTGCGAGCGAGATTCTCAGCTGTGCCGGCCATCGGTGTGTTGCAATACGTATCGAGCAACGCCACCATCAAACTGTCTTCCAAAGCCCCTTGTCCGAGGGCGAAACCAGAACGGGCGCCGCGAATAACGTGTGGTGCCTGCGACATTGATTCCATGCCGCCTACCAGACACGTCTTCGCTTCGCCCAATTGGATCATGTGAGCACCGGATATGATCGATTGAATGCCACTGCCGCAAAGTCGGTTGACCGTGAGCGCTGGGCGTTGAAATGGCACACCCGCCTTCAGAGCTACGTGTCGAGCTCCATAGATGGCGTCGCCCGAAGTCTGCAACGCATTACCAAACACCGTGTGGTCAATTTCTTCGGCGTTCACTCCCGTAGCTTGCAAAGCACCGCGGGCTGCAATTGCGCCTAAATCGATCGCCGAAATATCTTTCAGTGCACCAACGTATTCGCCCATTGGGGTCCGTTTGCCGCCGAGAATGAAAACCTCTTTAGTCATACTGCTCTTCCTCAGTTATGAAAATTCATGACATAAGAAACCTGTAAGCGTAACAGAGGGATTGAAAGCTGGTCAAAGTCTTATCTTTGGGGTGCGGTGACTTGTTCACTGGGACCGCAGACGTCTCGTCCGCAAACGCGTCGTTAGACGCGCCAATCTGTTCGCGCTTCGCGCTCGTGTGCGGACGAGACGTCCGCGGTCCCAGTGAACAAGTCACCGCATTCCAAAAAAATTCATTGTGAGAATCGATGAGTGGCCAGGTAACGGTGGAGAAGTTCTTCAAGGAATCCTTCGTAAGTGAAGGTCTCCGGATCATAAGCCGGACGCAGCTTGTAAAGAATTGGCAGAGCTACTCGCCACGCCATCCATTGTCGCGGAACGTCTGGTAGATCCCATCGTCGTCGAAGAAACGTTTCAACCACTTGTATTTCTGATTCGGTGAGACAATTCAGATCTGCGCTGAAGTTAACCGGCTTGAACGAGCGTCGCAGAGCGGGATCGCTAACTGGCGAAGCAAATACCTGAGCGAACGCCGGCGCCTCCGCTTCACGCTCCCGAACTACCACCGTACCCGCCACCATATCGCCGATTCGTTGATCTCGGGAGCTGGAAAAAACTGAAATCAATCCAATTGAGTAAAACGGAGCCGGCATCATGTCGAAACTGCGAAGAAGATTTCGCACGGTCGCTTCCCAGAAAGTGATCGGGCGTCCATCCTCGCGAATGACGCGCAACTTCATCCATCGTTTACCTGGAGTTTGCCCGCTCCACATCCATTCAAAGAACGCGAAGTAACCAGAAAGGATCAGAAACAGGATTACGATCATCAATGCGTAAACCCACTTTGGCGCACTGGCAAGTGCGCCCTCAAAACTCGAATAACTGGCGACAGTCAAGAAAGCGATCGCCACTAGCGCAATCGTGACGACTTGCAGGGTGTGGTCAATAGCGCAGGCGAGAAAACGATTCCCGATAGATGCGAGCGCGAACTGAAGCGGCACGCGCTCCGGCGTTTCGATGACTAGAACGTCTTCTGTTGCCAGTGTCGCTGACATCGTGACATCAATTTAGTTAAGCGCTCGGAAGAGTGTGGCTGGTGATTCGCGTTGCGCTATTCGAATCGCACGCGAACAAAGCGGCGTTTACCAACTTTCAGCAACACCGACGATCCTGGCGCTCCCGCAAGGACGACGCTTGAAGTCGTTCTCTCACCGTCGACTGATACACCACCTTGTTGCATGAGCCTTCGGGCTTCGGCCTTTGATTCCGCTAATCCGACCGTCACCATCAACTGAGAAAGGTCCCAGCCCTGCGGTGATGTTGCGACTGTTCTTTCTTCAATGTCGTCCGGTACTTCCTTGTGTCGAAACCTGCGAACGAAATCTTCCTCAGCAGCATTGGCTTCGGCTCTCGAATAGAAATCAGTGACTATCCCTTTAGCCAGATCAACTTTGAGATCACGTGGATTTCGCTCTCCAGCGTTAGCGGCCGTTTGCAGTTGCTTGATCTGCGGCACGGTTAGATCAGTCAACAGCTCGTAGTAACGCCACATGAGATCGTCAGAGATCGACATCACCTTGCCGAAAATCTCCTGCGGCGGTTCGTTGATGCCGATATAGTTTCCCAAACTCTTCGACATCTTCTGCACACCATCAGTTCCTTCGAGCAGGGGCATGATTACCGCTACTTGTGACTCTTGCTCGTACTCTTTTTGCAAACCACGACCAAGCAGGAGGTTGAACTTCTGGTCTGTTCCACCCAGTTCAACATCAGCTTCAAGAGCTACCGAATCGTAAGCTTGGGTTAACGGATAAAGCAGCTCATGCAATGCGATGGGTCTCTCTTCATTCAAACGTTTGGAAAAGTCATCGCGCTCCAGGATCTGTTTGACAGTTACGTGCGAGGCGAGCCGGATAAAGCCGTCAGATCCAAGCTTATCCATCCACTCAGAGTTGAACCGAATCTCAGTCTTAACAGGATCGAGCAACTTGAAGATTTGGGACTTGTAGGTTTCCGCGTTTGCGTTGATTTCGTCGCGTGTCAATTGTGGCCGGGTCGCGGTCTTCCCCGATGGATCGCCAATTAATCCGGTGAAATCACCGATGAGAAAAATCACTGTATGGCCCAGCTCCTGAAACGCACGCAACTTCCGGATGACGACAGTATGGCCCAGGTGAATATCTGGTGCCGTGGGATCGGCGCCCAGCTTAATGCGCAGGGGTTTTCCTGTTCGCGCTGACTTCTCGAGTTTGGCGCGCAGCTCCGACTCAGGAATGATCTCTACGGTCCCTTTGCGAACGAAGGCCAGTTGTTCGTCAATAGTCATTGCGGGTTAATGTAACGCAAAGACCCGCTTGAGAATAGTAGCAAGATTGATTATTGAGCTATTCTCAGCAGCTAACAGACTGAGATAGGTGGATACGTTGATGGTTGAATCAAACAAGTCTCTTGATCCGAATGTGCTCGCAAAAACGCGTCTGGCTTTCATTGGCTGCGGTGTGATGGCCGAAGCGATAATTGCCGGCTTGTTAAGAAAACAGCTTGTCACTCCTGAGCAAATTGTGGCTAGCCACCCTCGTAGCGCGAGACGCGATGAAGTCCAGCAAAAGTTTGGGGTTCAGGTGTTCGAGCACAATCGCGATGCTACGAAGGACGTGCATCCAACCGCTGCGCATCCAAATTCCCTGATTATCCTGGCGGTGAAGCCTCAGCGTCTTATTGACGTACTTCATGAGTTGAAGGGCTCGACGCACAAAGATCAACTCGTTGTCTCGATCGTCGCCGGTGCCAAGATCGCGACGATCGCAGGAGAACTGCAACACCCTGCCATAGTGCGCACGATGCCTAACACTCCAGCCCAAATCGGCGAGGGTATCACTGCCTGGACGCCAAGCGCTGAGGTGAATCCAGAACAGGAGAAGCAGGTAAAGGCAATGCTCGAAGCGCTTGGGAAAGCTGTTCGAGTGGAGAACGAACGACAGATTGATATGGCGACAGCATTGAGTGCCACAGGTCCGACTTACATTTTTCTCGTCATGGAAGCGTTAGTGGATGCCGGAGTCCATCTCGGGTTCTCACGACATGTCGCTCAGGAACTTGTGCAACAAATGATACTTGGTTCAGTGCTCTTCGCGAGAGAATCTCACAAGCACCCAGCTGAGTTACGGAACATGGTTACATCACCGGGCGGCACATCTGCCGAAGCGATTTATCAGATGGAGAAAGGCAGTTTACGCACTGTGCTTTCAAAAGCTGTCTGGGCGGCATATCAACGAGCCGAAGCCCTCGGTGCAAAAAAGCCTTGACGCAGCATGAATACTACGGCCCGACCGTTCCGGCTTGATTGCGACCGGCTCTAAGGACCACTCGCCGTCCGTCAACGTCATACTTGCCCTCAACTACAAGTCGCAACGCCTCCGGATATAGCTGATGCTCCTGTTCGAGAATGCGGGCACTCAGAGTTTCTTCGGTGTCATCCTCCCGCACTGGTACCACGCGTTGCGCGATAATTGGACCACCATCCAACGTGTCATCAACGAAGTGAACTGTGCAGCCACTCACCTTAACACCATGTTCGAGCGCCTGACGTTGGGCGTCCAACCCAGGAAATGAGGGAAGTAAGCTTGGGTGAATGTTCAATATTCGTCCGCGGAATGCATCAATAAGGCAGGGTGACAAAAGACGCATGTAACCGGCGAGACAGATAAAGTCGACGTTATGAGAACGGAGAATGGAAATGATTTCCCGTTCGTGTTCTTCTCGCGTTCGACCGCGTCGTTCTACAACGGCAGTTTGAATATCGCGATCGCGTGCGAGTTGAAGACCTGCCGCGGATGCTTTGTCGCTTATAACTATCGCGATTTCTGCGTTTGGTATGCGTCCCGAACCAATGGCATCCGCCAAAGCAACCATGTTCGATCCGCGGCCCGATATAAGAATCGCGATTCGTTTGTTCATTCAAAGGCTCGGAAACTGATCGTAGGTTTTTGGTTCAGCATGTTTTTCGGCCATGCCTCACAATGGGTGCCAAAACCGAACTCTAACCTTCAAATTTTAAGCAAGCACGACTTCTCGGTCGCCGCTAACCACTCGACCAATCTCGAAACATGCTGATCCGTTTCTGTTGATAGCCTCTTTGATCGTTGGGACATCATCATTCGAACATACGATCACCATGCCAACTCCCATATTAAAGGTCCGGTACATCTCGCGTTCAGTTACATTGCCCAATCGCTGCATCAAGGTAAACACAGGCAGGATGGGCCATGATCCTTTTCGAATCTCCACAGCCGTACCTTCCGGAAGAATTCGCGGAATGTTGTCGATCAAGCCACCGCCTGTGATGTGCGCCAGACCTTTGATCACACCGGAGTCGAGCAAAGTCTCCAACGGTCGTAAGTAGCTCACGTGTGGCTTCAATAATGCTTCACCTGCAGACATGGACAGCTCAGGAACGTGCGCATGCGGTTCGTATCCGGCAACTTCAAAGAACAACTTGCGAGCAAGCGAGTAACCATTCGTGTGTAAACCCACCGAAGGAAGAGCCAATAAGAGGTCGCCCGCACTGATTCGTTTTCCGTCAATTATCTTGTTCTTGTCGACTACTCCGACGATAAATCCGGCGATGTCATATTCACCGTCGCCATAGAAACCCGGCATCTCGGCGGTTTCGCCCCCAAGCAAGACACAACCATTTTCCCTGCACCCTCGCGCAACACCCTCTATGACCTGGCCCACAACTTCGGCAGACAGCTTCCCCGTAGCAATGTAATCGAGAAAGAAGAGCGGCCGTGCTCCTTGGACCAGGATGTCGTTGACACAATGGTTGACCAAGTCTGCGCCGACAGTGTTATGCACAGCAGTCGCGAACGCGATCTTTAACTTAGTTCCGACACCATCAGCGGAGGCGACCAATACGGGTTCCGAGAGATTCGGAAAGGCGCCATCGAACATGCCGCCGAAGCTACCGATATCGGACAACGTTCTCGCATTAAATGTCGTACGCGCGAGCTCTTTTATGCGATCGGTAGCATGGGTGGCGACATCAATATCAACACCGGCGTCGCTGTAAGAGATGGGTTTGGTCATGTGTCTGTAACCGTTCTAGTTCTCATTCTCCCCAGGCTTCAGCCTGGGGTTATGCGTTTCTCACATCCAATCTGAAACCGTTTTAACGGTTTACAGCGCTCGCCTGCCTACTAGAAACCGTTAAAACGGTTAGCCGGTAATGGCGGAGGGGCCGCACCCCAAGCTAAAGCTTGGGGTGAATGAGAGGACGTTAGCAACAGGACGAAACCTTAGTTGCGCAGGCGATCTTTACTTTGTCGCCTTCTTTGGTGGTGGGCCGAAATCTCCGTAAGCGATAAAGCCCGATCGCGATGAATCATCTTTCTGCGCGATACGACCTGTCCAAAGATCGGCATTGGCTTCCTTGCTCGTTTTTACAGTCATGTCGCCTTCTCGGCCACGCGTCGTAATACTGATCTCACCCTGAAGGTCTGTGCGGTAGAGCTTGATTTCAGCGTTCGCTCCGCGGAGACGATCGAGAACGGCCTGCGATGGATGACCGTACCGGTTCCACTCGCCGCACGAGACGATTGCAATCTGCGGCTTAACTCTTTTTAGAAAGTCCCCGGACGTAGCGTACTTCGAACCATGATGCGCAATCTTCACCAGCTGCGCTTCGACGTTAACCTCTTTCGATAATAATCGATGCTCGGTTTGTTCTTCCGCATCACCCATTAACAACATCGAGAACGATCCGTAGTCGAGACGAACAACAATTGAATTTGCGTTCGCCTCGTTCCCGCCGGTCCGCATGTTCTCTCTGGTGAATGGTGGGGCGAGTGGAGCAAGAACTGTGAGCAGCGCTCCGCCACCCAGATCATATTTTGTTCCCGGCTGTGCGGTCGCGTACGTTGCACCGCTCTTCGTTAATCCATCTTTGTAGTCGTCGTAGAATTTCGTGACGTAACTCGGACGCGCAGCTTGTTTCGTTCCCTTGGCGGGCTGCGGCTTTGCGGAAGCTGAAGCCTTTGGTGGCACGAGGTTGGGCGGAACACTTGGTGGCTGATTGTTGTCGATGACATTCAGCACCTTTACCGCCTTGAACACTTCTGCCGCTCCTCCCATGTGATCCGGATGAGGATGAGTCACTATGAAGTAATCGAGTTGTTGAACGTTGTGGCGCTTGAGAGCATCAACGACGGTCTTTGCTTTTGTGGTATCGCCCGCGTCAATCAATACCTTCTTGCCGGCAGGTGACACAATTAGGATCGAATCGCCATTGACCGGACCAACATCGAGTACATGAATCTGGAGTTCGCCACCGGAAGGCGGCGGAGGTCGTTGTCTCCATCTCGGTAGAATAAACTTCCAACTGACGAAACCCGCCGCTCCAAGAACGACTATTAGAACAGCAGCGGCACACCCACACCCTCGACTAGCTCTTCCCAATAGTAATCTCGCTTAAATGTCAGACTTAGTAAATTACTCGAACCGGAGTCGGGGCATCGACGTGATTTGGTACTCGCAAGACGCTCGGAACGACGGTGAAGTCGCCTGACACGTATGCGTCAAGAGCGTCTTTAGCTTTGACCACTTCCCAAATCGAATCAGAGCCGACGATCTGTTCCAACATCAAGACTATCCGATCATAATCCTTCGGGCTTGAACTGAGGGCTGCGGCAAACGTCTTTCGTTTACTCGCATACGGAGCCAGGGCAACTGCCTCTGAATGATTAGCCAGTACACGCTTGATATTATTTGAATCAATTGCCAGCAACGTATACCTAAATCCAAGTAGTTTCTCGTCGGAGTTGCTGGTGATAAAACATCTGAGCGAATAACCATTACCCATTTTAAGTAGCTCAACTGTCCCGACAATTACCGGAAGCTGCGAGATCTGAAATACCTCGACTGGAATCGTCATGGGAGCGGATCGCTGAGCAACAACTATGTGCGCTGGACCAGCACAGCACAAAAATGCTAGTACCGAGAAGATCTTACGATAATGTAAAATGAACGCTTTCAACCTTCGATTACCGATTCGCGATCACGTTCCCACATCGTTTCAGCATCTCTGGTGATGCGCGTCGGGTACTTTCCATTCCAGCAAGCGACGCATGCCGCATCAGGATGTATTTCGGTTGCCGCAATCATCCCCTCCAGTGACAAATAACCGAGGGAATCCGCTTCGATGAACCTGCGGATTTCTTCGATCGACATCTGGGCCGCGATCAATTCCGACTTATTTGGTGTATCGACACCGTAATAGCAGGGGCTGATCGTCGGTGGGCAACTGATTCGCACATGGATCTCTTTCGCGCCCGCTTCACGAACCATTCGCACGATCTTTTTTGAAGTAGTGCCGCGAACAATCGAGTCGTCAATCAACACTACGCGTTTGCCGGCAATCAACTCGCGCACAGGGTTCAATTTGATTCGCACACCAAACGAACGAATCGACTGTCTGGGTTCGATGAACGTTCGGCCAACATAGTGATTGCGGACTAACCCAAATCTGAAGCTCAGTCCGCTCTCTGCGGCGTAACCGATCGCCGCTGCAACCCCTGAGTCCGGGACTGGCACCACGACGTCGGCATCCGCGGGTTGTTCGACGGCTAGTTGCCTTCCCATCCGATGCCTTGACTCATTGATCGACTTTCCGAAGATCAGGGAATCGGGCCGCGCAAAATAAACGTGCTCAAACAAACACATTGAATGTTGCTGCTTTGGCAGAGGATGCGATGACCGCAGTCCTTCCTCATTAATCACGATCATTTCACCAGGTTCTACGTCACGCACATATCGAGCATCGATCAAGTCGAATGCGCACGTTTCCGACGCCAACACCCACGCATCGCCGAGACGGCCCAGTGCCAACGGCCTGAATCCGCGACTATCGCGAATCGCGATCAATTCGCGCGGTGTAAGGAACAACATTGAGAAGGCGCCTTCAGTTTCGCGCAATACGTCAGGAATCGCTTCTCTCACCGTCTTGCGGGACCGCGCTACGCCATGAAGCACAACTTCCGTATCGGACGTCGACGAAAAGATCGCGCCTTCATGTTCAAGCCGCATTCTGGCTTCGCGCGCAAAGGGCAAATTGCCATTGTGACAAACTGAAATTTGCCCATGCTGACAGGTCACAAGGAACGGCTGCGCTTCCAGAATCGAGACTTCACCTGCCGTGGAATAACGTACGTGTCCGATCGCGCTCGCACCCTTTAAACGATCGAGGTGAGATTGATTGAATGCCTCGGACACGTGACCCATCGCCCGTTCGAGTCGCAAATCCGAACCATCTGAAGCGACGATTCCACACGATTCCTGGCCGCGATGCTGTAACGCGTAAAGCCCAAGGTATGTCAGACGAGCGGCTTCGGGATGCCCGAAGATGCCGAACACTCCACATTCTTCGTGAAGCTTGTCCATTTCGATTTCAGTCACGGTGGTTGTCATTGAAGTTCAGTGTTGAATTACGTGTTGAGCTTACTTCGCCTTGCAGAAGCTTTCAAGATGCACGGTAGCTTGCGGGGCAGTAGCCCGACCTTCAGGGAGGACTTGCTGATGACAGCGCGCACAAATGAGCCCTCCCTGACGGTCGGGCTACTGTCCCGCGAGCTACCCTCCTCATCACCCTTCCTGTCCTATTCAAACATCGTTCGACTTCGGTATGATTCCTGAGCGACAGTTGTTCGCCTCCCCGACCTGCGATTAGAGAAAGGACATGGCAATCACATACCCCTGCTTCACTGCGTTTCTCGTCGCGTTATCGCTATTGACGCCATTAGCCGAAAAGACAACCATCGACCCGCCCATTCCTACAACTGCGAAGCAGGTGTTTCGTAAGCACTGTGCGGAGTGTCATGGATTAGACGGCCGAGCAAAAACGACGAAAGCGAAGTTTAACCATGCGCGTGACATTGCCGACGCAAAATGGCAAGACGATGTCACAGATGAAAGAATCTTCAACTCCATCACAAACGGCCGCAATGTTCGCGGTAACATGCCGGCATTCGGAAATAAGCTTACCGATGCGCAGGTCAATTCCCTGGTGACGTTTGTCCGTGGACTTCGACAGTAAAGCAGTAATATCGATGAGCGAACAGCGCGAACACACGTCGGCGGCCCAAACGGTTAGTCGGAACCTGGCAATCGTGTTGCTGCGTATCGCTTTAGTTGTTTTGCTCGTCGGTGCAGGCTGGGTAATTTATAAGCAGCTGCCGGTTACTGAATCCGAAACGGTTCCTAATAATGTAGGAACGAACGTGCAGATCATCCTGCGCAATGTGCCCGAGACGGGAGCTTCAGCTCTTGATGTGCGCGTCGACATTTACCCAGTTGACATCATAGCTGTTCGACACGAATTCTTTACCGAGCCGCGAGCGGGCAAACGTTTCGAAGATTTTTTGAAGGAGCGGATGAAAGGCCGGGCGCCAATCAATACTAAATTGGATCACGAAGGTCACGGTTCCGTGTATTTGCCGCCCGGCAATTGGTGGCTTCACACAACGCTTCCGGGCGAAGAAGAAATCGAATGGCGGCTCCCGCTGACAATAACTGGCCAAAAGCAAACGATCGAGTTAACTCCGCAGAACGCCTACACTAGAAGTAAATCGTTCTGATGTCCGAAGCTTTGCCTCAAAAGTCGGATCTAGCTCGAGGCAGGAGTGTTTTGGTTCGTGTTGGTTAGTGTGACTTCGTGGATCGTCTCTAGTTTTCTGGACAAAAGGAACGATCCACCAAGTCACACGAACTAAACACGAAACTCGTTACCACCGAAATCGACTTTTGAGGCAAAGCTGATGTCCGATACGCTTTAGCTTGTCGTGACTTGCGCTAAGTTCAACTCGGTGGTAATCGCACTTTGACTTTAGCGCAAGTCACGACAAGCTAAAGCATATCGGACATCAGGCCTATGAAAGCTCTCCGCGTCCACAAGAAACGACTGTCGCTCCGCAATATCGATAAACCCGAGCCGGACGGTGAGGTGTTGGTGCGCGTCCTTCTTTCCGGCATCTGCAATACGGATCTGGAGATCGCGCGTGGTTACGCTGGCTTTGCGGGCACTATCGGACATGAGTTTGTTGGGACAGTTGAAGAAGACGCTGATGCTACCCTTAGCGGTCAGCGCGTAGTCGGCGAGATAAACGCCGGCTGTGGTCGTTGCGAACTTTGTCGGAATGGTGATTCACGTCACTGCAATCAACGAACTGTGTTGGGCATAGTCGGCAGAGATGGCGCGCATGCAGAATATCTTACGCTGCCTCGGATAAATCTCATTCCCGTTCCCGAACAGATTCCCGATGAGCACGCCGTGTTTACTGAGCCACTGGCTGCAGCATGTGGCATCATCGAACGAGTATCGATTTCGAAGGACGATCGGGTCGCAATCATTGGTGATGGAAAGCTTGGGTTGCTTTGTGCTCAAGTGGTGGCGTTAACGGGCGCACGAACAGTTGCGATCGGAAAACATTCCAACAAGCTAAAGATAGTTGCGCGGCGCGGAATTGAAACGATCACGGTGAAGCAGGCAGCGAAAAGAAGAAAGGAGTTTGATGTTGTAGTCGAAGCATCTGGATCAGCTTCGGGTTTTGCAATGGCCCTGGACCTACTGCGGCCGCGAGGCCAACTGGTTTTGAAGTCGACTTTTCACGGGACGACAGAGCTCGATGCGGCGCGCATAGTTGTCGAAGAAATCAGCATCGTCGGATCCCGGTGCGGTCGCTTCGCACCGGCAATAGATTTGTTAAAGAGGGGCGCCGTTGATGTTGATAGCTTGATCAGCGAGGAGTATCCGCTTAGCGACGGAGTTCATGCAATGTCACGGGCGGCCGCAAAAGGTGTCTTGAAAGTACTCTTACGTCCCTAAACCCCAACGAACAAAACAAAATCATTGTCATTTGACATTTGTCAATTTTCATTTGGTAAACCACCGCCCGAGAGTGTAGGCCCTATGGGGACGGAGCATGGGTCATACGATTTAGCAACCCTCAAAAAATGACAAATGACAAATGATTCCGGCTCCCGCCTCCTGTTCCTGTTTTTTTGCTCCCCGCCGCATCTTTAGCCTATACTCTATCACTTTCCTGACGCTGTGATCGTCACTTGCCCATTGTGCCGCATCAAAAGCGTAGGGAGCCAAAACCCCTGGGCTGATAATTCGAAGGTGGTGAATCATGTTTGATCCGTTTAACGACAACTCCTCCGCCCATGAACGCGCCATTTTGCGCAAACTCAGAGTCTGGATCGCCGCACTTGCCGTAGCCTGCCTGGTTGCCGGTATCGGTATCGGAGCAATGCTGTCCGGCCGACCCACAATCGCCCAGAATGAGGCGCAGATTGCACGTGCTCCAGAAGCGCTTTCTGCGTCGTTCGCCGAGATCGCGCGGCGCGTGGAACCAGCTGTCGTAAACATCGAAACGTTGCAAGCAGCTGCAGATACGGACCGGGACAATGAAGATAAAGAGGACGATTCGAATAATAATCCGCTTCTGGATATGTTCCGGCGACAGCAACGCAGACCCACTCGAGGCGTAGGAAGCGGCTTTATCGTCAGTCCCAAGGGATACATCCTCACAAACGAGCACGTGATTGAAGATGCAACACGAATTATCGTCGGGCTCCAATCAGGCGAAAAGTATCGAGGTAAGGTTGTCGGTGTTGACTCCGAAACTGACGTCGCCGTTATCAAGATCGACGCGGCGCAGGATGTTCCCACTGTAACTCTCGGCGACTCCAATGCTGCGCAGGTGGGCGATTGGGTTCTAGCGATGGGATCTCCTTTTGGATTGGATCAAACCGTAACCGCCGGAATCATTTCTAAGAAGGAACGCGAGAGTCCGTCATTCACAAACTTCCAACGCTTTTTGCAAACTGACGCAGCCATCAATCGTGGCAACAGCGGTGGCCCCTTGGTAAATATGCGCGGCGAAGTAATTGGAATGAACTCGCAGATTGCAACCTCGACTGGCGACTACAACGGGATCGGATTTGCTTTGCCGGCCAACGAAACGAACTTCGTTTACAAACAGATCATTACGTTTGGCAAAGTGAAGCGAGGCTATCTTGGTGTCACGCTTGATTCGGTTCACGAAGAATTTGCGAAGGTGTACGGATTGTCCGCGGCAAAAGGCGCAATCGTCACTTCAGTCACTCCGACGGAGAACGGACAGGTAACACCGGCGGCGAACGCAGGTCTAGAAGCCAACGACATCATCGTTGAATTTCAAGGTGCACAAGTCGAGAACGCACAAGACTTGATTCAAAAAGTTGCGGCTAGCGCCGTGGGCCAATCGGTGTCACTCGTCTTCCTGCGCGATGCGGATGGCAAACTTGAAAAGCATTCCGCAAATGTTGTGCTGATTGAACGACCAAAGCTGGCAAGCGGTCGTACGTTTGATGATTCACCAAAAGCAGCGCCCAAGGAAGCATCACCGAAGGGGAATAGCCTGCGCCTCGGTATCACCTTGGCCGAACTAACGCCCCAGCTCGCGAGCGATAAGCGGCTTACCGGCATCAAGGGTCTCTACATCAAGGATATTGATCCCAACGGTGTCGTCGCAGAACTGCGCGTTCCGCCGAGCGGAGCTCCGGCGATGGCCGAAGGCGATGTCATCACCCGCATCAATCGAATCCCCTTGAACTCCCTTGCTGATTTCCAACGCGTGCTCGGAACGCTGAAATCCGGCGATCCGATTGTGCTAAATGTCGCCTCTTACCAAAGAGATGGCAAAGGTGAACGGCTGGTAAGCAGGGTTGTGCAGTTCACCTACCAATAGCGAAGAATGCGGGTCTTTTGAGTGCGGGGACTTGTACCGCTTTCAGAGCCGCGACTTGTCGCGACCGATTCGGGTAAACAAGTGCGGCGACAAATCCCGGCGTACCAAAGCGGTGATCCCGACGCGTCGGGACACTCCAAAGAGTCTTAACTATGGCGCAGGCAAAGAAAGCTGTTTCGAAAACTCCAGCAAAACAATCCAGCCGTGGTGTCACACGCACCGCAGTCAAAACTTATCAGAACTACATCGGCGGCCAGTGGGTGGCGAGCCAGTCAGGAGAGATGTTTGAAAACATCAACCCTGCCGACACTCGTGACATCGTAGGCCGATTTCCTCTTTCCAACAGCGAAGACGTAAATGAAGCAGTACATGCCGCGCAGGAGGCGTTTGATGGCTGGCGGCAGACGCCCGCTCCGCGTCGCGCTGAATTGCTGTTTCGTCTGGGTGAGATCTTGATCGGCAACAAAGCTCGATTCACTGACGACATGACTCGCGAAATGGGAAAGGTCCTAAAAGAAGCCGGCGGCGACGTTCAAGAGGCGATTGATTGCACATACTACACAGCGGGTGAAGGTCGAAGACTACATGGCTTCACAACTCCCGCCGAGATGCGCAATAAGTTTGCGATGTGTGTTCGGCAACCGGTGGGACTTTGCGGATTGATCACGCCCTGGAATTTTCCGATGGCAATTCCGTCATGGAAACTAATTCCGGCGCTGATCTGCGGAAACACAGTCGTGCTCAAGCCTGCCGAAGACACCCCATTATCAACCTACAACCTGGTCAAGGCCTGTGAAGAAGCAGGCATTCCACCGGGCGTCGTCAATCTGGTGACTGGACATGGGGAAACGGTTGGAGTGGCGATGACAAATCATCCGGCGCTGCGTTTGATTTCTTTTACAGGGTCGACTGAGACGGGCCGGATCGTTGCGTCCGCCTGCGCTGAGCGAAACGCAATCTGTTCGCTGGAGATGGGTGGAAAAAACGCCATCATCATTATGGACGACGCTGATATCGATCTAGCAATTGAAGGCGCCATTTGGGGCGCCTTTGGTACTTCTGGTCAGCGTTGCACGGCTTCGTCTCGCCTGGTTGTTCACAAAAAGGTCTACCGCCAGTTCGTAAATAAGCTCGTGGAACAGACAAAAGCGCTGCGCGTCGGTAATGGCGCTGATCCAAAGACCGATGTCGGACCGTTGATTAACGCCGATGCTGTTGAAAAGGTCATGAGCTACATTCGTATCGGCAAAAATGAGGATGGCGCAAAGTTGTCGTGCGGGGGAAAGCGACTAAGTCGCGGCGATTATGCACATGGTTATTACGTCGAGCCGACCGTTTTCACTGATGCGACGCCGGATATGCGGATTTCCCAGGAGGAGATCTTCGGTCCAGTAACAACTGTGATTCCGGTGAACTCACTTGAAGAAGGTATCGAGGTCGCGAACGGCGTTCGTTATGGGCTTTCTGCTGCTATCTACACCCAGAATGTAAATCGCGCGTTCAAGGCGATGAACGAACTCTACACTGGCATCTTCTACGTTAATGCCTCAACTATCGGTGCAGAAGTACATTTACCGTTCGGTGGGACTAAGGCAACAGGAAACGGCCATCGCGAAGCGGGCACGCAAGTGCTCGACATCTTCTCGGAGTGGAAATCGATTTACGTCGACTTCAGCGGAAAGCTGCAACGTGCCCAGATCGATACCGAATCGCCTCAATAACAAGAGTCAAAAATTTAGAGCTGCTAAATCCCCCGGAGGATAAACCGTGATCGTCGGACTGCCGAAAGAAATCAAAGATAACGAATATCGCGTAGGACTAACGCCAGCGGGCGTTCGCGCACTCACCGATGCCGGTCACCAGGTAATCGTAGAGAAAAGCGCCGGAGAAGGCTCAGGTTTTGAAGATAGCTTGTACCAGCGCGCAGGGGCTCGCATGATCGATTCGGCGGACGAGGTATGGGCCAAGGGCGAAATGATCGTAAAAGTGAAGGAACCGATCGCGCCAGAATATCCGCGGATGCGTGAAGGCCAATTGCTGTTCACTTACCTGCACCTGGCACCAGATCACGAATTAACAAAGCAGCTGCTCGACCGCAAGGTAACTGGTATTGCTTACGAAACAATAACTGATCGACGCGGCACACTACCGTTGCTCACACCGATGTCAGAAGTTGCGGGCCGAATGGCAATTCAGGTTGGAGCACACTATCTCGAGAAGATGAGTGGTGGCCGCGGCATCCTGTTGGGTGGCGTGCCTGGCGTGCCTGCTGCGCGTGTTGTGATCATCGGCGGTGGTGTAGTGGGAACTAATGCTGCGAAGATTGCGGTCGGTATGGGCGCTCACGTCACAATCATCGACAACAATCTGGATCGGTTACGCGAACTCGACGATATCTTTTTGTCGAAGATTTCAACACTCGCCTCCAGCGCCTACATGATTCACGATGCTATCTCACAAGCCGATTTGATCGTCGGTGCGGTGTTGGTGCCTGGCGCAGCTGCTCCCAAGCTGGTTACGAAGACCATGTTGAAGGACGTGCCAAACGGCGCGGTCATTGTCGACGTCGCTGTCGATCAGGGAGGCTGCATAGAAACTACTCATCCAACAACCCACTCAAACCCAACATACTACGTCGAAGGAGTGTTGCATTATTGCGTGGCCAACATGCCGGGTGCGGTTCCTCGTACGTCCACATTCGCACTTACTAACGCGACCCTTCCTTACGCTTTGAAACTCGCAAATAAAGGTTTCCTGAAAGCGATTACCAGTGATGGCGGACTGAAGGAAGGCGTCAACACGTACGCAGGGCACTGCACTTATGAGGCCGTCGCAGCAGCACAGGGAATTCCCTACACACCACTGGATCAACTGATTGGGAGTAAAGGCGCAGCTGGTTGATACCAGTAGGACAGGCATTCCTGCCTGTCAAAGCGACAGGCAAGAATGCCTGTCCTACTAATCAATAAACTCTCGGTGCCAGAGCTCGAGCCCAAGCAACTGAAACACCTGTAAGTTATTATCCTCGCGACCGGAAAGATTCGCCTCCACCACGCGTCTGACTTCTCGGGGTCGAAATATTCCACGACGATTAACAGCCTCTTCTGACAGCAAGTCGTTCACGAGTGGCCGTAGCGGTCCACGTAACCACGAACGGATTGGCGCGCCGAATCCAGCTTTCTTGCGCCAAACCACATCGCGTGGCAGTAGGTTTTCTAGAGCGCGCTTCAATATGTATTTCCTCTTCAAGCCGCGGAGTTTCAAGCGTGGTGGCATGCGCGCCGCCATTTCAATCATTTCGCGGTTCAGGAACGGCACTCGGACTTCCAGATTAACAGCCATCGACGTCTTATCGGTCGTCATCAGGTTCAGGCACGGCAGAAACGTTTTTAGATCGACGTAGAGCAACTGATTTAGAGGCGCTGCTCCGCGAACACGTCTGAAGTAGTTGCGATGAACTGAGTAGGCATCAAAAGTTGCCGTCCGATCACGCCAATCGTCTGTGTAGAGTCGAGCTTTAGTTTTGTCTGTGAAATAGGTTCCATAGCCAAGATACCGATCCTCAAAGTCGAGCGCGGCACTACGGGCAAACTTCTTCGCGTTGCGTAGAGGTGCGGTCAGTTTGCCTGGTAGACCTCCAGGTAGAACCTCAGCGACCGTTTTCATCAAGGGCCGACGTAACAAACCGGGGACGGGATCAAAAGCTGAAGCGATCTTCATCGCCATTTGTCTCGGATATCCCGCGAACACTTCGTCTCCTCCCATGCCAGACAACATCACGGTCAAGGAATGCCGTGCGGCTTGTGAGATTAGGTAGCTGGGAATGGCCATATCGATAGGCGGCTCTTCCATGTGGTAGACAAGCTTCGGCAACAAGTCTTCAACGCTTGGCTTCAACATGATCTCTCGGTAGTCAGTCTGCAGTTGCTCGTTCACTCGACGCGCCCAGCGAACATCGTCGGGAATGATGTCGTAGCGCAAGTCGGATGTTTCTATACCGGCAGTGTAGGTCGTTACAGATCGACCGTTGCTATGCCGCTGCATCATCGCGACGATGCCTGACGAGTCGAGGCCGCCTGAGAGGAACGCACCCAATGGCACATCACTAACCATCTCCATCCGCACAACTCGATCGAGCGTTTCCAAGACGCGCTGTTGCCACCACTCTTCATCTTTGCCTTGTTCGACCTGTTCAAAAGAAACGTCCCACCATTGCTTTATATCCAGGCGATTGTCTTTGAACTTTAGAACATGACCGGGCGGTACGGTCTTCACTCCAGCGAATAATGTGTTCGGATCGGGAGCCCAAAGGAATGTAAGAAACTGATGAAGCGCTTCTGGATCAATTGTCGCTGGAATAAGACCGGTCGCGAGTATTGCTTTGATCTCTGAGGCAAAAATGAATGAACCGGGAACATCGTTCGTTTCGAGGGCTTCACTATAGTAAAGCGGTTTGATTCCGACGTGATCGCGAGCAAGCGTTAACTCACGCTCGCGGTTGTCCCAAATCGCAAACGCAAACATCCCATTCAAACGGGTCAAGGAGTCGTCCTTCCACTCACTGAACGCCGCTAACAAAACTTCGGTATCGGTTTGGGTCTTGAAAACATGGCCCAGTGAACGAAGTTGCTCGCGCAACTCACGAAAGTTGTATATCTCTCCGTTGAAAGTTATGACGTAGCGACCATCATGCGACAACATGGGTTCATGACCGGCAGAGCTGGTGTCGATGATCGCAAGTCTTCGATGCCCGAGACATACCTTTCGACCCGCTTCGTCGATCGCATTCGAAACCCAAACGCCGTTGTCGTCACGACCGCGGTGCGCAACTGTCTCCAGCATTCGCCCGATGTACTGTTCAGGATTAATGCTGATGATGCCGGCGATGCCACACATGGTAGGGCTAAGAGGTAAGAGATAAGGGCTAAGAGCTAGGAGTTGTAATTTGCGCTTGGTGCTTGGTGCTTCGAGCTTGACATAATTGTTTGGCTTTTTGCTCTTCGCGCTTCGCCCTTTGCGCTGTCACACGTCCACGCGCTCGCCCGCTTTAAGCGATTCCAATATGCGAAATGTTGTCAGGGTTGTCGCCGCGAGTTCATCCAAGCCTATCGGTGCGCCTTCACCTTTCAAAATAGTTCCACAAACTGCACGTACCTCATCCAGTTGTCCTTTGTCTTGAGCACGCAGACTAATTTCTTCTTCCTGGCCATTCTTATACGCAGTCGCTTTCCGAAAATCGTCTATGACAAACGATTTGCCACCACCAAAGATTTCGATCCGTTCTTTGGCTAACGCTCGGTCGCCTTCACTCAAGTAAGCAATGGACGCATTGGACCCGTCAGCCAAACGTAAGGTGATAAGGACTGAGTCGGTCTCCACAATACGATCGTTTTTGGCGCTAACAGATTCGGCAAAAACAGAGACGGGGAGCGCGCTGGTAATGAACTGAATGAAGTCGATGAAGTGACAAACCTCACCTACGATTCGCCCGCCACCCTGCACCGGATCCTGTACCCAATGTTCTTTAGGGATCCGACCGGCATTAACCCGATAAATAACTGAGAGCGGCTCGTTGCTCGCAGCAAAGAATTCTTTCGCCTGCCGGCCTAACGGTGAAAAGCGACGATTAAAGCCTACCATCAACTGCGCCGTTGAATTCGTGGCCGCGTCCAACACTTCCGACAGCTCCTGTTGATTCAAGGCGAGTGGCTTTTCAACAAAGACGTGCTTGTTTAGCTGTAGCGCTTTCACAGCTAATTCAGCATGTAAATCATGGCGGGTTCCTATAACGACCAGATTTACCTTCGGATCGTTGATAACCTCCTCTGCACTGGAGACAGCATGGGCAAAACCAAACCTCTTTCCGACATCGTGGGCCGAGACACCGGAGGCCGTTGCAATTGATCTGAACTCTGCGCCCACCGTCTTAAAATTCGGCAACAACATGGCCGAAACGTACGCGCCGCTCCCGATTACACCGACCGAAACAGTCTTCTCAGCCTTCCGCGACGCGACCGACTCAGGTGTAAGTGTGATGCGTCGCTGGACAACTCCTTCGGGATCGTATTTCAAAATGACTCCCAGGTAAGGTTGTTTTGCCGCTCCTGAGATCAATTCATACGCCTGCTCGGCTTCGTCGATCGGAAAGCGATGGCTAATGAGTTTATCGACGTCTACCCGTTTGTCAGCAACCAGCTCGAGAAAACTTTCGATATTTCGCTTCTCCGTCCAACGAACGTAACCGAAGGGATAGTCGCGCCCATGCTGTTCGTACTCTGGATCGTAACGGCCTGGCCCATACGACATAGAAATGGTCAACGAAAGTTCGCGCATATAAAACGGTTGACGTGGAATATCCAGACCCGTCATTCCGACAACCACCACGCGACCTTTAACGCGGGAGATCTGCGCCGCAAGCTCTACCGGCTGATTTGATTCCGTAGCAGCGGTAATCAAGACAGCATCCGCACCTCGACCCTGGGTCCAACTTTCAATCTTCTTTTGTGCTTCGCTGTCTGACTCGGCGGCGGCATCAGCGCCAAGCTCCAGCGCCAGTGACACACGTGCAGGCTCTAAATCCAGGCCGAAGACTCGGCAACCGTTGGCTTTCAACAACTGGACCGTCAGTTGTCCGACGAGTCCAAGCCCGATAACAACGACCGACTCTCCGAGAGTTGGGACCGCCAGGCGCACACCTTGTAAGGCAATCGCTCCCAGAGTTCCGAAGGCACCTGCTTCAAACGTAAGGTCCACAGGCAAACGCACGCAGAGATTCCTGGGTACAGCAATTACCTCCGCATGAGAAGCGAAGCCGACACCGGCACACGCAACCCGATCACCAACTTGAAATTCATCTACATCGTGCGCAACGGCGTTCACGATCCCTGATGCGCTGTAACCGAGAGCCTGTGAGGCCGCCATCTTGTCGCGAACTGCATTCAGCGTGTTCAGGAGTCCTTCACTCTTGACCTTAGTCATAACCGCTTTGACAAGATCTGGTCTCTGACGCGCTTCCTGGATCAATCCTTTACTAACAAGCTCTACCGCAGCTTTTTCAGTTCCCGCGCTGATCAGCGAAGCAACAGTCCGAACCAGCACACGACCGGCCTGCAGCGCCGGAACTGGCACCTCAGCCACGAATGGTCTGCCTGTTTTTCGATTCTGGAGTACCTGTTTCAACTGTTGTTCTTCTCGCTCAGCCGGCGTTCAATTAGTTGACTAACCCATTCTGCACGCGCATCCCAAGTTCCATTCACAACAGACTGCTGCCGTTTTTCAACGGCGCGCGTGTCTTGTTCGTGCAATGCTTCGTCAACCAGCATCAGAAAATCTTCGCGTGAACGTGCGATACGCAACACGTCGCGCATCCCCTCGTATTCAGGCAAAGGAGAGATAACCACAGGCTTGCCGCTTGCTAAATACTCCCGGACTTTTATTGCCGAACCATAGCTCGTAAATGCTTGCTCAGTTTCCCACGGCAGGACACAAACGTCGAATCCGGCGGCGTAGGACGGAAGCTCTTGATATGAAACCGCGGGTAGAAAATGGGTGTTTGGCAACGCTTCAATATCCAAACCACGCGATTTGTTCCCGATAAAAACCCATTGCCAGTCGGGCCGTTGGCGTGCAGCCAGCTTGATAAGTTCCTGATCGACTAACCATGGTTCTATCGCGCCAAAATAGCCAATCCGTGGCCGTGGAATATTCTCGACTGCGGAAGCTACAGCTAACCGAGCAATGCCCGACCAGTGTTCGAAGTCGACGGCCTGCTCGAGCAAGTGTGAACGATCAAGGCCCGTGGTCGCGTGGGCCAGGAGCTTACGACTTGAGTAGAAGATTATATCCGCCTGTTCAATCGCCCGCTCGTGCAGCTTCCGAATAAGCTGAGGGTCCGTCGCATGATCCATCGTGTTCGCATCGTATTTGTCGGACACGTGGTAAACGACCAGCGACTCGCCCAACTTGCCAATCATTTCCACTGCTGTAGGAATTGCAATCCAGAGTATCGGCTGTTTTAAACCTTTAGCCTTAGCCAGGGAACCGATCTGAGCTGTTAACAAACGCCTGTTGGCAGCACGTACAGACCTGCGGCCAAAGAAAGGGACCACCGCAGGCGAAACGACAGTAACACCTTCTTCAGTTGTGCGTGCAAGCTTCGCATAGCTTCTTAATTTTCTTGTGATCCGAGGAAGAAGATCTTTGTTGCTGAGTGACGCCAAGCCCATAGAAATAGAGTTGACAAAGATCACTCGATTACCTGCTCGCGCGAAACGCCGCATGAGGTGATACTTGGAGTGGGGATGGTGATACCACCAGTCCTCACCACCAAAACAGATGATGGAGCGATCGTGAAGCATTTGCGCGTTTATGGAACAATTTGGATGAAACGAATTCGGTACGAGCGATCGATCAATTCTCGACGCGCGCCTATATGCCGAGCAAGCCATTCAGCACCCCCGGGGGTGCTTGCGATTTGATCGATGGCGGATGAGTCCAACCAAACACTCGTACCGTTTCGGCTCATTGGCACAAGATCAGATTCCAGTTGTCTCGTATCAAGCAGCTTCCAGTTCGTATCCGGGTTGAAGTATTGGAAAAGATTGTTGTCGGTATTCTCTGACGCGTAGTAAACCACAGTTCCAGAGGGCCAAACGTGATTCATCTCCAGTGCCAGTGCCAGCGGGGGATTTTTTTGGATATGTGCGAACGGATAGATTGAGAATAGAAAATTCGCGATGGCGCTAATGGCAACAAACATAGCTAGTCGGTACCAGTTTTCACTTTCGCCTTCGCCGATTCTCGAAACGATCCAGCCGATCAAGAGAACAATCGCCGGCAAATAGAACAAACGATAGAAAGTGTTCTGCGGCAGCCAGAAGAAAAGGAACCCCTCGTAGATCACGACCCAGACGATGCAGAGTTTCGTCACAGGGTCGAGGCGAAACCTTTCCTTCATCGGGACGCGTGATCGCTCATGCCTGGCTCTTATGCTCTGGATCACCTTCAATAACAATGCTCCAATCAAACCTGCCCAAACGATGATCATCGCCACAACCCAGAAATTCATAACATCCTTGAGGGCACTAACTCGACCGCCTAAGAGCAGTCGACCGTGACCACGCAACGTGTAACCAAGGTTGCTGAGGATATTAAAACTAAAGCTCGCATCCGGAGAATATGAACTGATCCAAGTGACAAAACGCCTGGGATCAGTGGTGCCGGCCGCTAGATAAAACAACAAATAATATGCTCCCAGAACAATGAGAAAAGCACCGAGTGCGAATTCGAGTGCATATCGGATGCGGCGCACATCAACGTTCCATAGCAATCCCAAAATGATCACCGGATAAAACAGCACTGCTAATTGATGAAACAAAACAGCCAGACAGAAAGTGAGAATGAGCAGGGGTAGATGGGAGGTCTTTGGCGACAGCACGAGGTAGAAGCTGAGCAGTATGAAGAGAGTGCTGATAATGTAAGCATCAGCATCAGTTGAGAACTTCCACCAGGTCGCGGAAAACGCGAACAAGAAAGTCAGACACCAGGCCACGTACGACGAGAATCTCAACTTCATGATCTTGAAAAGAACATAAGCACTGAGAACACTCCCAAGACTGTTCACCACGGTCAGAACCTGCACCGCTCTAAACACTAAGCCGAGGCTTCGACTTAGTCGATAAACCAGATATCCGAAAACGGTGTAGATGAGATGATTCGGATGAATCAACGACGAACTTAGGCGATTCGAGTTCTCAATGACCCGGGCAAAAAAGATGCCGTCGTAATAGTAGTTCCTGGTTGGGAACGCGACGTAGATGAAAAATAGCGCTGTGAACGCAGCGAACGTGATCAGTTTCTCGGTGCGTGTCGCGGCTGGGGGATGCGAAGTCAATTTTGTATGCGAGTGATTTGCGATCGCCGTGGCAAAACAGTCAGTACCGAAACGCGGTAGCGATGTCCGATACGCTTTAGCTTGTCGTGACTTACCCTATATTCAAC
>DATBSH010000471.1:0-26015 GCA_036559885.1 Pyrinomonadaceae bacterium | reverse complement strand
CGCTTTGCCGATCGCGCTCTTTGCGAAATCAGGTAGACGAGCATACCGCCCAGCCCTAATCCGGCGACCGTAAACCCAAGCTTGGCGCGTGATGAGCTCCCTGGACTTCGAAGTGTCCCATCCTTTAGTTCATTCGCTTTGATTTCGTTTTCTTCAGTCATTGCAACCTCCTCACTGAAGTTATCTAACTCTGGTGCCTGCTATGAAAACATCCATGCAACAAGCTGGTAAGGCGGAGATTGTATAGTTCAAATACATTCCGCCAATCCGATGTCTAAATAACGCAACCCTACGGCCAAAGAGATCTATCAATTGCACAATTCAGCCAAATGTCCGATATGCTTCAGAGCCTCTTGCAAAAATCGGATCGCAGTGGAATGGAGTCAGTACCACCTCGCGGTAGCGGGTGCGCAGCTTTATTCAGTACCGTTCGCGGTAGCAAATGGCCAACATTCAAGCTGCACTACTCTCGGTTCGTTTCGTTGCAATCCACGGCTGCGGATAATCTCCACTTGAGACTTGGCCATTCGCTACCGCAAACGGTACTGAATAAAGCTGCGCAGCCACCCGCTACCGCGAGGTGGTACTGACTTCATTCGACTGAGACTCGAATTTTGCAAGGGTTTCTAAGGCTTGTCGTGACGTGCCACAGACTCAAGCTTTTCAGCATTGCGTTAACTGGAGGTTATCCCACGCCGTAGTCGTGACATGTTTATAGCACTCAAGATTGTTTCCTGCGGCGCCGTTCGGAGGAGCGGAAATGATCTTGAATGATCACTCTAAACGTCGACTCCGCTCCTCCGAACGGCGAAGTTGCGGGACGATATCGAAGCTATAAACATCCCACTGCTAACGCAGTGGTGATATTTGGCAGCACGCATTCCTGAAAAAAACTGAATCTACGGCACGTCAACGACAAGCTGAAGTATATCGGACATTTTAGAAGCGTATCGTACATTTCTGCTGCACTCGATGGTCTTGTTTGATACTCTTCGGAAGCCTTTCCACCCTCAAAACGGAGAACGACTATGCCCCGTTTAAGTCGTCGTGAACTCCTGAAATCCACACTACTAGCCTCTGCCGGTGCAGTCGCTGGAACTACACTCGCGACAAACGAAGCCGTTGGTGCGCCAAACACAGCTGACGACAATCAGACGCCGCAAAGTCCGTCTGCCTCTACGGGTGAGCGCCTGTTGCTTGATTTTGGTTGGCGCTTCAGCCTTGGACACGCAAATGATCCGAGTAAAGATTTCGGTTACGGCGCGCGCCGACGCGAAGGACAATTTGCGAAGTCAGGAGGCTTTTTGCCTGTTACCCGAGCAAACTTTGATGACCAGAGTTGGAAGAGCATAGATCTCCCTCACGACTGGGCAGTCGAGCTTCCGTTCGTCAATGCACCGCAGCTGCATCATCAGGGTGCGAAGCCACTCGGTCGCGAATATCCCGAAACAAGCATTGGTTGGTACCGCCGGACGTTCTCACTCCAGCCGTCAGATAAAGGCAGACGCATCAGCATCATATTTGATGGAGTCTTTCGCGATGCGATGGTGATGCTCAATGGTCATTACATTGGAGAGAATCTAAGTGGCTACGTACCAATCCATTTCGATGTAACTGACTTTGTAAGCTTCACTGAACCAAACGTGCTCGTTCTGCGCGTTGATGCAACTGAAAACGAGGGTTGGTTTTACGAAGGCGCAGGCATTTATCGTCACGCATGGTTATTAAAGACTAGTCCGCTTCACATCGCGCTGTGGGGAAATTTCATTTCATCGACCGTCGATGGCAAGTCCGCGAGAATTCTGATTAAAACCGAGGTACAGAATCAAAGCGACCTTACCGAATCATGTCGCACAAAGTCAGTCGTCGCCGACGCCAGTGGAAAAAACATCACAACCGCTCTTAGCAAACCCATAACGATCCCACCGCATTCGACCGCAGAACTTGCGTCGATTGCAAACGTTTCAAATCCAAATCTCTGGTCACTTAAGAATCCGTATCTCTATCGTGTCGTTACTTCTCTCGAAAGTGACGGAACGATCACCGATACAGACGACACCAATTTCGGAATCAGAACTATCAGGTTCGATCCTGACAAAGGATTCTTTTTGAATAGCGAATCGGTGAAGATGAAAGGCACATGCAATCACCAGGATCATGCGGGCGTGGGTGCCGCTTTGCCTGATCGCTTGCAGTACTACCGTATTGAACGTCTAAAAGACATGGGCTCGAATGCATATCGCACGTCACACAATCCACCAACACCAGAGTTGCTGGATGCGTGCGACCGTCTTGGTATGCTGGTGATGGACGAAACGCGTTTGATGTCGTCTAACCCTGAAGGCCTTAGTCAGTTATCCCGGCTGATTCGAAGAGATCGAAATCATCCGTCGGTTGTTATTTGGTCGCTTGGCAATGAAGAACGCGAACAGGGTACGGAACGCGGCGCACAAATCGTCAACACGATGAGGTCGCTTGTTCGACGTCTCGATCCAACACGTCCAGTAACAGTCGCAATGAATGGTGCGTGGGGGAGAGGGGTCTCGAGTGTCGTTGATGTTCAGGGCTTCAATTATGGAAACGCCGGCGGACGCGGAGGAAATCAAGCAGCAAAAAACATCGATGACTTCCATGCGAAGTTTCCCAAGCAGCCTTCCGTTGGCAGTGAAACAGCGAGCAGTTTCTTCACGCGCGGGATTTACGTAACCGATAAAGAGAAAGGCTACATCAGCGCCTACGACGTCAACTTTCCCGGCTACGCCGATGGCACAGAAAACTGGTGGAAGACTTACGATGCAAGGCCTTTTGTCGCCGGTGGCTTTGCGTGGACCGGGTTCGATTATCGTGGCGAACCCAGTCCATATGCCTGGCCGTGCATCAGTTCTCACTTTGGCGCAATCGACACGTGTGGCTTCCCGAAGGACATCTTCTACTACTACAAATCATGGTGGGACTCACAGCCAGTCGTGCATCTGTTTCCACATTGGAATTGGGCTGGCAGAGAGGGTCAGGAGATCGACGTGTGGTGCTATTCAAATTTTCCGAATGTGGAATTGTTTCTGAATGGAAAGAGCCTGGGACGAAAGAAAGTTGAGAAGAACTCGCACGTTGAATGGAAGGTCAAATATGAGCCTGGTGTGTTGGAAGCTCGTGCTGCGTCCGGTGGTGAACGCCTGACATTCCGCACGAGTACTCGAGAGACTACTGGCGCACCAGCCAAACTGAACCTTCGAGCAGATCGGATGAAGATCTCGGCTGACGGTGAAGATGTTTCCATAGTGACTGTTGAAGCATTCGATGAAAAGGGACGCGCTGTTCCGACCGCGAATGATCTGGTGAGTTTTAAGATAGACGGGCCAGCAAGGATTATCGGTGTGGGTAATGGCGATCCGAGTTGTCATGAAGCCGACAAACCCTCGACACCGACTGAAGCAAAGCGGAGTTTATTTAACGGACTTGCGATGGTGCTCGTCCAGTCGTTCAAACAACCAGGCCAGATCAAGCTGCTCGCTTCTTCGGGCAAACTTGATCCCGCGTGGATTGTGATTCAGTCAGAGCAAAGATCTGCTCGGGCTGCGCTGTAAGTTTAAGTTGCGCAGTTGGGAAGGGGGGCAAGCGGTAGATATACTCAAGTTGCTGAATTGACCACCAGCGCGCCCCCGCAAAGTCGCATTAGAGCGGATCGGCAAACTAGTAATTGGTTTAGTCTTGGCCGTGGCAAACACCAGGTCCGACGGCACCTTCGTTGTAACTCGAGAGACACTGAGTCAGCGCAGTGGTGACACTGGGATCCAGAAAATCGGCACCAACAGGCGGAACTACCAATCCACCAATCAGCGCGTCAGCATTGTTCACGCACGTTGCAACGCTCGGAGGCAGACCGCTATTCATTGCCTGATTCAGCTTTGCAGCAATCAACTGGTGCGCGAGTGTGACAAGCCCATTGCCATTCGCCGGCCAGTCGAGGATGCAAGTCACTCGTACATCCGGGTACGTGACGGTGCCCAACGTAATCGATGTGAGCGACCATCCGCTTGCTTCGGTGGGAGTTGAAGCGAAGTCCGCACCGGGGTCGCAGATAGGCCCAAGTGATTTCCATTGACTGAAAGTCAACGTGCAGATTCCCTGATTACCGCAGTCGGCCGTTGAGCAGTTTAAGTTGTCAGTAAAAGTGCTACGGTTCAGAATATTTGTCGCGTGGCCGAATGCCCGAAAGACGTAGCACGTCCCACACGACAAAGCGCTGGTGTTATTTGTTGATGCGCCTTCGTCAAACAGAAGATCTCCGACGTTAACGGTCATGCATTCACCAGGCGCGAGGTTGTATCGCGACGAGTTAGCATTGCCTGAGAACGATGCCTTCGCGAGTCGCGGATCGTCCGATGCAAACCATTGATTGTTATTGGCCGCGAAAGCATCACAAGTCATCCACTGTAAGGAGAAACCTGCCGGCAGACCGGTCGCGTTGATCGTTGACGGTGCGCAGACGGTGATGTTGCGTGAGACTTGTGTGCCTCCCGCGCAAGAGATAGTTGGTGCGTCAATCTGCCTCTTGCCTGCGGCAGCAGTGCGAATCGGGCTAAAGCTGCCGCCAATCAATGCCGCCACCGACAATGAGGCTAGGACGATCACGACGTACTTGCGTTGTGTTCTTCGCTTCATGATTCATTCCCTCCCTGTGTCCACGTCTTGATTCGTTGCATTAGAAACTGCAGTTGCCCGGGTCCACGGCATCGATCCGGAAGGCGCCGCCTGGCGGAACATCGAAGTATGTGACTAACAGCTCGACGTTCTGGCTCGAGCTTTGGTTACGACCGATATGGACATGGCCCTGACCGATATCCATAAATGCCTGTCCCGCTGAATATGTTCGACCCGTACACCTGGGATCGTCTCCATCGTAAAGGGTCAACTCACCAGCTTTGACCAACACAACGACTGGACCCGGGTGACTATGCCAGCCGGTGTGACCGCCCGGTCCAATCTCGATTCGCTGCATGACCGTATCGCGAGCGTCAGGTACGTGTATCACCTCTGGTGCCTGCCCGACTTTGAACTTAATATCAACCGGATCTACAAAACCTGCTCTTGCTAGAACAGTTGCGCTTACGATGCCGGACGGCGCAGTTGCCAGAGCTGCCCCGACCAGCACTACCGAGCCTGCAACCACGGTTAGAAGAATTATCAAGCGCTTTTTGGTATTCATTGCCTTCATCAGTCCTCCTTGGGCCACCGTTAACAGTGATTGATCCAGCAGTGCGGATGGCGGTGTTTGAGAGCGCACCAACTTGACCAAAGTTTTCCTGCTTCGTAAGGCGGGAAAGAAGCGCGAAAGCGCTAATGTGTGCGGAATTATTTCTTGCTCCTTCGCTAAACTAATGCACAGAGAAAATCGAATTAGGACCGTAGCTTGTAGGCGCTCGACCTTGTCCGATATCACGGACTAATATCTCTGCGTGCAACTCGCAGAATCGCATGAGCACGCACTCACAAAAAGAAATCACACAGCTTTTAGTGGCTTGGAGCGACGGCGATGAATCTGCGCTTGCGGAGCTCACTCCTTTGGTCTACGAGGAGTTGCACCGTCTGGCACACCACTACATGACTGGCGAGCGCGAAGGTCACACACTCCAAACCACTGCGCTCGTCAATGAGGCTTACGTCCGGCTGATTGATTGGAAGGACGTTCGCTGGCAGAACCGCGCGCACTTCTTCGCCGTATCAGCGCAGTTGATGCGCAGGATTCTGGTAGACTTCGCCCGCTCACGCGGTTATCAGAAGCGGGGCGGCGGCGCCAAAGCGGTTGAGCTGGACGAAGCCGCTGTGATAGCTGAGGACAGAGGCACAGATATGGTTGCGCTCGACGAAGCATTGAATGCGCTGGCACAACTGGACGAGCGACAGAGCAAAGTAGTGGAGCTAAAGTTCTTCGGCGGATTGACTATTGACGAGATCGCTGAGGTGCTGACGGTCTCAGAGGGCACCATCAGACGCGATTGGAGCCTCGCACGTGCCTGGTTGCATCGCGAGCTGCAAAGGCAAGGATGAATGATGAAGGATGAAGGATGAAGGATGAAGCATGAGGGATGAAGGATGAGTAGTTTCATCTTTCATCCTTCATCCCTCATCCTTGTTGGACATGACACCCGAACGTTATCGAAAAGTTGGCGAAATCTATCACGCTGCTTTAGGAGTTGACGCGGACAAGCGGGCCGCCTTCCTCGAAAGCGCGTGTGCCGCCGATGCAGAGTTGCGGCGTGAGGTTGAATCGCTCATCAATTCGCATGAACAAGCTGAAGACTTTATTGATGCGCCGGCACTCACCGTCGCTGTGGAACTGCTTGCGGCCGAGAAACCCGACACGCTGATCGGACAGACAATTGCGCGTTATCGCGTGTTGTCTCTCGCCGGCGTAGGCGGTATGGGACGTGTGTATGTGGCTGAGGATACTGCACTCGGTCGCCGCGTCGCCTTGAAACTACTTCCAGAGTACCTCACACATGACAGAAACCAGGTGCAACGTTTCCATCAGGAGGCGCGAGCTGCCTCTGCACTCAACCACCCAAACATCCTCACTGTTTATGAAGTCGGAGAGATTAGCGGCGCAAAGTTCATCGCCACTGAATACGTCGATGGCCAAACTCTGCGCGTTCGAATGCTACTTGGTGAATTGGATTTGCGCGAGGCTGTTGATATCGCTAAGCAAGTCGCCGCCGCGCTAGTAGCGGCACACGCCATCGGCATAGTTCATCGCGATATCAAGCCAGAGAACGTCATGCTACGCGCCGATGGCTACGCAAAAGTTTTAGACTTCGGTCTCGCTAAACTAACTCAGAACTTACCGGAATTATCACCTGCCGCTGAGTCTAAAACCGTGCTCAAAACGACACCTGGAATGGTCATGGGGACAGTTGCATACATGTCGCCCGAACAGGCACGCGGTAAGGAGGTGGATGGGCGCACGGACATCTGGAGTTTGGGGGTCGTGCTTTACGAAATGTTGACTGGCAGTGTGCCATTCACGGGAGAGACGTCCAGCGACGTGCTGGCAGCTATCTTAAAGGCCGAACCACCACCACTCGCGCAATACACGGAAACGCCAGAGGAGTTGCAACGCATCGCGCACAAGTGCCTGGAGAAAAACCGTGCGGAGCGCTATCAAACGGCGAAGGATCTCTTAATTGATCTGAGGAGGCTAAAGCATAGGTTGGAGGTTGGGGCCGAAGTAGGGCGCTCCAAAAAATCATTACCACGTAGGGGGTCGGGGGTTGCAACGAGCGGCAATCCCGTGATTAGTTCTCGACTCTCTACCGTCGGGCTGACACGAAACCGCACTCTGATCCTCATCACGCTAATTGGAATACTAATGACGGCCGGGTTGGTCTATGGGCTGTTCTTCTTCCGCAACCCTTCGACGCCAGCGTTGCAATCCGAAATCAAGTCGCTTGCTGTGCTGCCACTGAAATCACTTAATCGTGAGGCGCGCGACGATTATCTAGGGTTAGGAATTGCTGACACAATCATTGGGAAGGTCAGTCAGGTCGGCGAACTGACCGTGCGTCCGACGAGCGCCGTGCGGAAGTACGCGGATCAGGAAATGGATTCGCTGGAGGCGGCCAGACAGTTACAGGTCGACTCGGTGCTCGACGGCAACTTCCTGCACGCAGGCGACAAACTGCGTGTGAGCGTCAATCTTCTGCGCGTGCGGGACGGCGCATCGCTCTGGGCCGAGTCCTTCGACATGCGCTTCACAGATATCTTCGCCATCCAAGACAAAGTGTCGCAGGAGATCACAGCCCGGCTGCGGCTCAAGCTAAGCACGACGGAGCAGGCGAGGCTGGCCAAGCGCCACACGACGAACCCTGAAGCCTACAGTTATTACACAAAGGCGATGTATCACTTCAGTAAACGCGTCTTTTCCGGTTATTCACAAGAAGAAACAGATGCGGCTATCGATCTGTTAAAGAAAGCGATTGAACTTGACCCGAATTATGCTCTGGCTCATGCCGATCTCGGATATGCTTACGCCTGGATAGCAGACTTCAAGCAAGGTGGGCCTGGCCTAATAGCGGACGCGAAAGGGGAGCTTCGTGTCGCGGAGCGGCTCGATCCACAACTGGCCGAAGTTCATGTCGCACGCTCTTTTATTGACTTTACCCATTACGAAGATTGGCAGCTTGAAGCGGCGATTCAGGAAGCGCGAATGGCGGAACAACTCGACCCGAGTATTCCCAATGATATGTTGGCAACTCTCTATTATCACGTCGGTCTTGACGAGCAGGCGGTCAAAGAGTTTCAGTTGGCAATGGAACAGGATCCCACCAGCGAACTTCTTAAACGCAGTTCTGTTACACGCTTGAGTTTATTAGCTAGGCCGGATGAGTGGCTGGCACTGAATCAGAAGTTATTCAATCGCGGGCCAGACATTCGCTACTATCTGGAAAAGAGGATGCTGAAGGAGGCCGCGCCGCTCATCGAGCAAGAATATACTAAGCATCCTGACGAGCCGGAATCGCGCCGTGACAAAGCACTTTTGCTTGCTTTGCAGGGTAAGCACAGGGAAGCTCAGGCGGCAGTTCCGCGAATCGTGGAGAAGCTTCGAAGAGACAAAGCGTATCATCACTTCACCTATGACATTGCGCGTATCTATGCGTTAGCCGACAAAAGCGAGGAAGCCTTGAAGTGGCTGCGCATAACTGCTAACGAAGGATTTCCATGCTACACGCTGTTTGCTCGGGACGCATTTCTCGATCCGATCAGAAAAGATCCGGCTTTCATTCAATTCATGGTCGAAATGAAGACCCGTTGGGAAGGATACCGTCGCGAATTTGGATGAGACGAAAGGTCTTACCTTTCCAAGGTGTCGTAGAGCGGTTGAGCTGACGTTGCCACCCAACGTTCATTCGCGACTGTGATCGCCAACACTCTAATTCTTTCATTGTCGGGCAACACCAATATCCGCGCACCAGCTGGAATGTCGATGGCATACGCGAACAGGTAGGAGTACGAGTATGGCTCGGGATTGCCGGCAGCGTCACGTCGTTGAGATGCGAACCATGCAACGTCTGCGCGTTTGATAAACCCAGGTCGGATTCCAGTCATCTCGCCATAGGGATTGATGCGAACTCGCGGTGGTGCTCCGGTGGCAGCAGCCGTCACGCTCTGCCGGATCACTTCTTCAGTTGTCTTCCAGGTTCGATTGTCCCATTGGCCTATGTAGCCGGTCCATTCCTGAATGTTCAGCTCAGCTTCTTTTTGACCAACCTGAAACTTAGCTTTCTGATCACTGCCCATGGCCGCGGCGAGTAGATAGATCCGGTTGTAATTGCCGTTAGGCAATGTAATCGTCTGGCCTCGGGCAACAACTGCATTCGGTTTTGTCGGCGCAGCGAGTTGAAAACGAATTCCACCGTAAGCAATTTCGCGAGGCAGAAGTTCTGCAGGTAACGACTTACCCTGACTAGCTCCCTGGTTGTTTGGCGCCCAATCGAAGCTACCGTCAGCGGGACGACCGACGCGCGCGGCCACAGATAAATCGTAATCCAATGTGACCGGCTGCGATTGGACTGGAGCTGCTCTCGTTCGCGAAGGCGAAAGTTTTAAAGCGAACGTGTGCAATTGAAAGGGACGGAACGAACTGACAAGCTCACCGCCGTTAATTGTCGCGTTTGCCAATGGTTGTTCTTGCGCGTTAACTTCACGCGCAGCGATGAGCGGACTCGCGAAACTTACTCGCACATTGTCAGCGGCGACTCCGTCTGTTTCGACTAAGCGAACTATCAACTCGTCTGAGAGTTCAGCCTTTTTTAGAGCGAGGACACGGACTCGATCATTGTTGAGTCGTAGCAATGAAAATGTTTTTGTGAGTGAACCTGCGTGGGGCGGGCTTTGAAAAGCGATGAGCGGCTGATTCAATCGATAACCCTGCCAATCCGTTCGGTATTTCCGCCAATCACCGGAATGTCCGGTCAGTCCAAATTTGATTTCATGCCGGCCGATATCCTGAGTACCTTGATCGGTATATCCGCCGCGAGTACCGGGCGTCCGCAAAAGCGTAAGACGTATCGTTTGATCGTCAGGCTTGTCTGAACCGTTCTTGCAGTCAGTTAAGACGGTCGCCCCAAACGATCCGCTTTCGTCCGTCAGATCGATCCATTGGTGCGAGCCAACCTCAAATTGTCGTTCCGCTGCGTTTGGCCGTTGGATTGTGCCAACATCCCAGTTGTATGTTGCTAACTTGTTTTTTGCAGCGAGAGGAAATGTGGCCTTTAGATTGGCCTGTCGCGTGTTCCAATCGATGAGGTTGTTGAACTCGACGCGATTTCCTGCATCGCCGGCTGATAGACTGACAGTTTGCACAAACTTTGAGCCTTCAGTTTCGCGCACAACCGCAACCGAAACTCTGACGGGCCCTTCTTCGACAACCTTTACGTTAGGCGTTCCACTGACATAAGCACGCGGAGCACGCTGCTCATCCTCAAAATCCATATTCCACGCCGGCCATTGGCGTGGATTATCCGTCAGAACAGCCAGACGAATCGGCGCGGAGAGCAATTCGCGAGACGTCTGCTTATCAAAGATGCTCGACACGTCGCCACCAGTGTCGATACTCACGCGATACCGGGCATTCTCCAAAGACGACTGTGAAACCTTCAAACCAGAATTCGCAACTGACTCTGAAGGTTGCACGTCGTAAACGGCAAAGCCAACAGACGGCGCCTTCGCCAGGAACAAAACCTTGCCGTTGCTCAGTTGTGCGGGCACTTCAGTTCCATCGGGGCCGATAACACGAACACTTTTAGGCATGCCACCAAGAAATGAAACAGTTGCCTCCACAACATCTTCACGCGCAATATTCAGTGGGTTGTAAACGATAATGGCAGTTCCCTTCACCTGCGTGTCGAGTTCAGATGCGATGCCATTCACGGCGCTGGTCATGACGCCGGCGAACTGATTCATCGCGATCACATCATCGTTCCACGCATACTCAAAAGCTTTGGGCGTAGCCGTACCGGGAAGTAGATCATGAAACTGACCACCCATGACAAGCGTCCAAGCGCTATTCAATCGCTCACGCGGATACGAGCGAGTGCCAAGCCACTCCGCTGCCACTGAAGCCTTCTCTGCAGCGTCAGCAAGCAGTTCGTTCTTGCGAATCCAACGTTTTTGATACGCCTGCGAAGTCAGTGAACCGGCAGAGTGGTTGATTAATTCGAGGTCACCTTTATATCTAGGTAGACGATCAGTAGAGCAGCAACCCAAGATGTCCTGGAACAGTTGATCCGCTTTTGACCACACTACTTTGATTGGACCATCACCAACTTGCACAAGAGGACCTGAAGGCGTGTTGCTTTGCTGCCCAGGTGCAAACGGCGACGGAAGCATGGCCTTGCTTTTTGTAGTTATTGCTTCCATGAGTCGCACCGAATTTTGATTCGGCGAACCACCAACATCACCGGTCCCGACATAGTGATAATCTGCAAAAACTCCAGTCAGGTTGCCGTTGGTATTTATCCGTTTGACCCAGTCCTCGAGTCCGCGAGTTCTCGCTTGGTTTTGTTGCGGCGTTAGGTTTGGATCCGCGGCGGGCGGAGGTGGCGGCGTCTTGCTGATGTCATAGCTAACCTGGCTGCCGTAACTTAGTGGATTGAGTGCGGCGATGACCGTGTTTCCATCAGGGCCCTCCCAAATGCCAACATTAAAAGGAATTCCGACTGGAGTTTTTTCCGGTGAATCCGGACCGCCAACGTGAGGGGCAGGTTGCCACGCCGACGAGAGTTTCTGCGTTGAGAATCCTTTAATTCCGGAGTGAGCGAGAATGCTGGGCAAAGACGCAGGGAATCCAAAACAATCAGGCAACATGTATTCGTCGCTCGCGATGCCAAACTCTTTGCGAAACCAATTATTGCCGTAGAGTATCTGTCGGAAGATCGACTCAGCATTTGGCGAGTTGACGTCGCCTTCCTCCATTGACGAACCTGCCGGAAACCAACGACCCGCAGCAACATACTGCTTCAATCTTTCAAAGTCTGCAGGGTAATACTCCTTCATCAAGCGATATCTGTTAGCACCGGTGAAGTTGAAGATGTAGTTAGGGTATTTCTCAAACAGCATAAAGTTATTCCGCATGGTCTTTGTCAGGTATTCCTGAATCACCTGCGGATACTCCCACCGCCATTCAGTATCGAGATGCGCGTAGCCGACGACGTAAAGAGTCGGGTCTTTGCCCAGATTAGGTCTGGGGTGGCCGTCGGGGACGTGGGCCTTGCGTTGCGATGGTGAATTGTTGACTGATGACGTTTGCCGTTTATCTGTCGGAGCTTTAGGAGCCGGTTTGCGACTCTGACCGAGAATGCAATCAAGTCCAATAAGGCAAACCAATAGAAGCAGCAGGGAGACGCGAAAACGAGAGACCATAGTTAATCCTCAGGCGATTAGGATGAACAAAACAGTTGCTAGCTGGACACTTGAACACACTGAGATGGCAACTCAACGACAGCAGGGACGTGACGAAGGCGGTAGCCCGAGGGCTCACGAAAGCAAAATCAAACCCTCGTGACCGTCGGGCTACTGCCGTCAGCGCCCTAAAGCCTATCGGACATCGAGACTACTTCTTGAGCAGTTTTGCCAGTTGCGCAGCTAGATCTGAATTGATTGCTTTCAGCGCCTCATATTCTCCGCGCGCAGACTTGTGATCGTTGATTGCAACGTATGTAAGACCGAGATTGTAGTGAGCCTGAGCCAGACTCGGCCGCAGTTTGAGAACATTCTGGTAAGCCTCTATCGCCTCTGAATAGCGTTTTGCATTGTAGAGCGTGAGGCCGAGATTGAAATATGCTGCGGCATTTGCGGGAACGATTTCTACAGATTTCTTCAAGGCCGTGGCGGCTTCTTCGTATTGACCTAGACCATTGTAGGCGTTGCCAAGATTCTTGTATGCGTACGACAACAACTCGTTCCTATCCTGGAATCCTTGCGTGTATGCCTGGCCTGTCGCTCCAAGCAATTCGATTGCACGATTCGTAACAACGACTGAATCCTGGTAGCGGCCTTTCTCGTTGTACGCAAACCCCAGGTTGTTAAAGACCTCAGGGTTGGTGGGGTCTTGCTCTTTTAGCTTCTCGTAAATGCTGATCGCTTCCTCGTACTTACCCAAACGTGCGAGTGAAAAAGCGAGTGGCAAGTATGCGGCCTGATAGTCAGGTTTTAGTTTGATGGCCTGCCGATAGGAATCAACAGCTTCCTGGAACCGAGATTGGTCCACGTAGATATTGCCCAGACCGGCAAATGCCCGCGCGTCCGTAGGAGCGACTGTCGCAGCCAAACGATATTGCTCCTCCGCCTCTTTAGGTTTCGCCGCCTTGCGAGCAGCATTGCCGCGCGCAATAAACTGCTCCTGTTGACGCACCGCAGGCTTCGTTGTGCGTCCGCCGCGTGTTCTTCCACCACCCACAGTGCCTTGACCGCCAGATGTTTCGTGAACATCCGGATTCTGCGGAGCGCGGAAGATTAACGCCGCGCCGCCAACAATATCGCCGGTGAGCCGGCCGCCGCCGGACTGTTGGGCCAGAAGCGGGGAAATAAGACTGAAGATAAGAATGCTGGGGAGCACCAAGAGGGGGCAGGGTAATGTAGTTCTCATTCGAAATCCTTCCAATCCGTCCGATGAATTACAACCTATTTTGACAAGGAAAAACAAGGGGAAGAAAGCAGATCCACGGATTTCGTGAGGTTAGATGAGGAGCCGGGCAGCAGGCAGTAGCGGAAAAGACAGGAGGCAGGAGCACCACGCAGGAGCAGGAATCATTGGTCAGTTATCATTTGATATTTATCATTCATGAACTCATTTTCGAAGTGCAACTGAGCTCCTGTTCTGAAGCTTGAGCGGCTTTGCCTCAAAAGTCACACCTAGCTCGAGTCGGATGTATTTTGGTTCGTGTTGGTTCGTGTGACTTCGTGGATCGTCCTTGTTTTTCTGGACAAAAAGAACGATCCACGAAGTCACACGAACTAAACACGAAACTCGTTACCACCCCAATCAACTTTTGAGGCAAAGCTAGCTTGAGCGCCGAAGGCGCGGAATAAGGTAGCCAGGGGCAAGTGCGAGCGGCAGCGAGCACGACGCCCCTGGATCTGATGGCGGTGACGACGCGAGCACTGAAAGTGCGACATAAACAGTCGGGTTATAAGTTTATGTCGCTCTTTCAGAGCTCAGCTCAGCAGGTGAATCGAATCCTGTTCAGCACTTCAGAGTTGAATCCACCAATTGTCATTTTGGCCGCCCGCGATCAGCGGTTGTCCGTATCAATGCGAATATGAAGCGACAGTGCGATGCGGAATAAAATGACGATTGATAAATGTCCAATGACAAATGACCAATGATTCCTTCCTGCCCCTGCCTGCTGCCCCTGCTTCCTGATTTATGGCCGCAGATCATCCAGTTGGAGACCAATCGGATCCGCTCCTGTTCCTTTTACGAAATCGATGAGCCGAGCTACTTGGCCATAGGCAATTGATCTTGGAGCTCTGATGAAGACTGTTTTCTGAATCCGCATTGCTTCCGGCAAATCCGTTCTCATGCGCATGTCGGGACGATAATCGCGATTCTTGGTGCGTTCTGCGAATAGCCACACTAACTTCATCTGAAGCTTCGAAGGATCATCTAACGTGCCCATATCGGTTAGCCCATTCAATCGTAACGTGCGGTCAGCTTCGATGGTGACAACTAGTGTGTCGGGATTCGGCGGATAAGTCTGCCCATCAGGAGGCGCTGGAAGTTTGGTGTTGAATTTGTGGGGCTTGGCAGGTGCAGCGACCATGAAGATGATCAGCAGTACAAGCAGCACGTCGATAAGCGGGGTGACGTTAATTGAGGGTTTTGTCTTTTCTGCGTGATCACTCATAGCGGCCTCCCTACGTGTCTTAGACACAGGGAGGCGGATAATGTTCCCAGCACATCGCGATACGCCTTAGCTTGTCGTTCTGATGTCCGATACGCTTTAGAGCCTCTCGCAAAAATCGAGACAATGCCACGCCCTTGCGGCGTGGTGTTTCACGCTTGCAACTAGAAAGAGCCGTGAACCGATTTTTGAGATGCCACGCGCTTGCCGCGTGGAGTCTCACGGTTGAGACTGGTAATGAGCAGATTCTCGGTAAAACGTAAACCTCCACGCGGCAAGCGCGTGGCATCCCTTAGCTCGTCATCGCCACTTGTGTAGCGACAAACGTGAGCACCACGCCGCAAGGGCGTGGCATTGTCTCGATTTTTGCAAGAGGCTCTTTAGCTTGTCGTGAGGTGCGATAGATTCAACTGCTTTCAGGAATCGAGCTTGATGGATTATTGAGCCGTTTAGAACAGGGGACGGTTCCTGAAAGCAGTTGAATCTATCGCACCTCACGACAAGCTAAAGCGTATCGGACATCAGACCTGGATCAAACAACAACGGAAAGAATTGTCCTTCCATTTTGCAGCCGACTTGTATCACTGGGACACCTTCAAGCGGAGGAGCGTTGGAAGCCGACTCAACACCGTCGGCAAATACATTAATAACCAAAGCACGTCTCGGCCGATCGGTCCTATTTTCAAACGAACCATGGACCATCAGCGGATGATGAAACGACGCTTCGCCAGCCTCAAGTTCGATCGGCGCCGGTCTGAATTCCCTTCTCTGCTTCTCCGTTAACACTGTCTGAATTGAATCCATGTTATTAGCAAGCCCGGTGATGGGCAGTAGGTTCCATCTGTGACTACCTGGCACATAGTGGACGCACCCATTGTCGATGCTCACATCGTCAAGACCGATCCAGCAGGATAGGTGGGCCATCGGGCGGGTCCTGGTCCAATAAGAATAATCCTGATGCCAGGCGACCACTCCGCCGTGGCGAGCCGGTTTGGAGAAAATCTGATCATGCCAGAATCGAACCGCACTGCCATCCAGGAGCTGTGACGCCGCTACTAGAAAAGCGGGGTTCCAAAGGACATCATGAAAACCAGGCGTTACGCGCCACGCACCTAACGCGTGAAAGAGTCGCGTTGACGGATCTGCAGATTCGTTCGAGTTGTATTCGTAAAACAGATCGCGGCCAGCGTTGGTTGGATCCGTTAATTGGTCGAGCTCCTGGCGCAGCGTCTCGACTTGCCGGTCGCCCAGCATGCGAACACCCGCGAGATATCCATTCTCCCGATAGAAATCAACCTGTTCAGGCTTGAGTCGAAAATCATTCCATTCTTCAGCGCTTCTCGGCGAGGGAAATAAGTCGGTGACGGGATGATGTGTGTTGGAGAGATCCCGAATCATTTCACGTCTTTCAAGCCTTCGATGATGGTGCGCGCGACCGTCGGAATGATCTCCCGCTCGTTAGCATGATCAGTGGTGAATGTTGCGAGTATGAACTTCAGCCCGTCTGGCGTTTCGATATAAGCGACGTCGTGGCGAGTCGTACTCGTCCATCCTGCTTTGGACCAAAGCTTCACACCCTCCATGCTTTTCAACGCAATTCCAGTAAAGCCGTGTCCTTGATCATCAGGATCCTTCGTCTCTCCCACGTAATTGCGTTTTAGAAGATTCATCATCAATTCTGTCCGCGGTGCTGTACCAGCCTTGCCCGTAACGATCTCCATCATCAAACGAGCAGTCGCATCTGTCGTTAATTTGTTTCGATTCTCGCCGTTGGGACCTCTGGATATGCGTTCACGCCCGTAGGCATCTTCACAGAACGTCTTTTGGTTGACATTAATATTGGTGTAGCCGAGTGAAGCGAAATACCGATTGACTGCGTTGCGCTTGTATTGCCAGTCTTCCATTTCTTTCGGAGGCAGCTCATAACCACCCGTCGTGTGGGTTAGGACGTCCACGACGTACTGCGTCGCTTCGTTCGACGAATCGACGATCATGTCTTTTATGGCCCGAGTTAGCTCCGGCGTTTCCTCTATCTTCTTGTCCTCTAGCCAACGCTGAGCCACCACAAGATAAAAGAGCTTTACCACACTTGCCGGATAGATACGCTCGTTTCCACGAAAGCTCGCGGTAACGGGATGGGCAGGATCGCGCATGTCGATTAGGGTAATCGACAATTGCTTCTCCTCCAGTTTTTTATCGGCGAAGCGATCGAGAGTGGTTTTAGCAGCTCGGTTTACGAGATCTTGCAACGACTGCTTCGGTGCATTCGGCTGGGCGTTAATGCCTGAGATAAGAAGGAATAAAACTGCGCAGGCAGCTCCTGGTACTTTGATAGACATTCGAAAGTGATCTCCAACTTTATAGGTGAGTATTCCATCAGAGACTATGATCGCTGCCGCGTTTGGCGCAAGCGAAAAGAACCACCCACCCCTAACCACAGAACGGGAGCGAAGCGACCGATTTCAACTAACGACTCATTCAATGTAACTTGAAATCGGTCGCTTCGCTCCCGTTCTGTGGTTGAGTGGTGACTTGCGGGTGAATGACACCTGAGAAATATGAAATTAGATATGACTAATGATTCTTCTCTTTCTCACGGTGGTTCTGTTATAACGCGCTGGTGCCAACGCCCTCTGAAGAAGGTCTCATACGTGGCATCCGACGCTGGGACCTCGTCGCCATAACGATCAACGCAATCATTGGTGCTGGAATCTTCGGTCTTCCTTCCAAGACTTACGCGCTGATCGGCACTTACAGCATTATCGCATTCCTGGTTTGCGCGCTCGTTGTCGCCTTAATCATTCTCTGTTTTGCAGAGGTCGGAAGTCGATTTGAGGCTACGGGTGGTCCTTACCTCTACACACGCGAAGCGTTTGGTCCAACAGTAGCGTTCGAAGTCGGTTGGCTGATCTGGCTCGCTCGAGTAACCGCCTTCGCAGCAAACTGCAATCTGATGATCAATTACCTTGGCTATTTTTGGCCTGCTGCTCCGACCTCGTTCTGGCGACCAACGATCATCGTTGGCGTCGTCGGCACTCTCGCACTCATCAACTTTTTAGGCGTCCGACAGTCAGCAATCGTGAGCAACTGCTTTGCAATCGGGAAGCTGGTGCCATTGCTTATTTTTATTGTTGCTGGAATGTTTTTCTTAAATCCTCAGGCGTTTACCTTCGCGAGTCAGCCTGGCCCAGCTGCATTCTCGCAGTCGGTATTACTGCTCGTTTACGCGTTCACGGGATTTGAGACAGCGACGGTACCGGCGGGCGAGATGCGCGACCCTCAACGCAACTTACCGCGGGCGCTCCTGATTGCAACAGCTATCGTCGCGGTCGTTTATGTTCTCGTTCAGATAGTCTGTGTAGGAACGCTACCAGGATTGGCCCAATCAACCAGACCTCTAGCCGACGCTGGCTCCCTATTCCTGGGGACAGCCGGCGGTGCAATCATTTCAGCGGGTGCGATCATTTCGATAACGGGAAATCTAAACATCGTGCTATTGGGAGGCTCTCGCATTCCATTCGCGATGGCCGAGCAGAAGCAACTTCCGCGCTTTGTTGGCACGCTTCACAAGAGGTTCGCTACTCCGTACGTTTCGATTCTGCTTACGAGTGCCATCATGCTGTTGCTTACACTACAAAGTTCATTTCTCGCAGCGCTGACAATCAGCACAATCGCCCGCTTGGTAACCTATGGCGCGACCTGCGCATCCCTGCCAATGTTCCGTAGCCGTAAAAAGGTAGCGCCTGCAGCGTTTCATCTACCCGGCGGCACGTTGATAGCTATCCTGTCATTGATATTGGTAGTGTGGTTGCTGGCGAACAGCACTGGCCAGGAAGCGAAAGCGACTGCCATTGCTGCCATCGCGGGCTTTATAATTTTTGTCTGTTATCGATTGTATTTGCGCTTTTATTCGCGTCCCTCGTAGACCACTCGGCCGTCCATGATTGTCATCAGAACTTTTACCTTCTCGATTTCGACCGGGTCGATCTGGAAAATGTCGCTCGATAAGATCACGACGTCTGCGAGTTTACCCGTAGCTATAGTTCCTTTTATCTGGTCCTGAAACTCAGCATAAGCAGATCCTACGGTGTAGGCCCGAACTGTTTCCTGAACCGATATCTTTTGTTCCGGAATCCAGCCGTTTGGGTTCTTACCATCAAGAGTGCGACGGGTTACTGCGCCGTAAATGCTTAGCATTGGGTTCAACGGCGCGACGGTCCAGTCAGTTCCAAATGCGAGTGTGGCACCCGAATCGAGCAAAGAGCGAAATGCGTATGTAGTCTTAGCACGTTCTTTTCCAATCCTCTTTTCTGCCCAGCGACCGTCGTCTATCGCATGGTAAGGCTGCATTGAGGCAATCACCTTATCGCGGGCGAATCGGGGAATGTCCTGCGGCCGGAGATGCTGCGCATGCTCAATGCGAAAGCGACGATCACGCGCGCCGTTTTCCTTTTCTACCTGCTCGAAGATCGAAAGAATCAGATCATTCGCGCGATCACCGATGGCGTGAATCAGAATCTGTAGCCCCGCGCGATCCGCATCATGCACACGCTTCAGCATCGAACCTTCTGGATACATCTCGTCACTTGCAATGCCACTCGTTGTTGGTGCGTCCTTGTAGGGGTCATAGAACAATGCTGTCGTTGAACCCAGACTTCCATCGGCAAATGCCTTCAAACCGCCAACGCGAAGCATCTCACTGCCGAAGTGGGCCCGGATCCCAGCGCGCGCGAGTCGTTCCCAGGCCGGTAATGGCGTCATCGCATAGATCCGAGTCTTCAACTCACCGCGATCAAGCAGCGCCTGATAAACACTGACATCAGCTCCGGCAGACATATCCTGCACACTCGTTACACCAAGCTGGGCAGCGTAATTGGTCGCTGCACGCGCGGCGTCGAGTTTTTCTTCAAAGCTCGAATCCGGCACAACTTTCCAAACGAAACTCTGTGCCGCATCTTTGAGTATTCCGGTCGGTTCACCTTTCGCGTCGCGTACGATAACACCACCAGGTGGATCAGCTGTCTGACTCGTTACGCCTGCAAGCTTCAGGGCGAGACTATTTGCCAAAGCCATGTGCCCATCAAGTCGATTAACGAACACTGGCGTGTTTGGCGTGTGTCGATCAATGAGTTCCTTTGTAGGAAGTTGGGCAGTGGGCCAACGCTCATGATCCCAATCACCGCCGGTAATCCATCGCCCGGCGGGCAGATTGGAGGCAAAGCGGCGGATACGTTCGGCAAACTCTTCCGGGGTATTAGCGTCGCGGAGGTCCACGCTTGAGAGTTGAAACCCGCCACTGAGAAAGTGGACATGCGCATCATTGAAACCCGGTAGAACCAAGCGTTTCTTTGCGTCGATGACTCGAGTCTTGTCGGCGGCTAGCTTTCGAATCTCTGAATCGGAGCCGACAGCGACGATGCGGTTACCGAGGATGGCGATCGCTTCAGCCGTTGGACGAGCAGGATCCATCGTGTGGATCAAAGCGTTGACGATGATCATGTCTGGAGCGAGGGTCGAATTGTCTGCGTGAACTGGAAGCGTCATGGAATTTGCTATCAGCGAGAGAAGCAGAAGAGAGATTAGTTTAATTTTCATAAGAAGCGATAAAGCGAGTTCACCAATAGCCCGCAAAATGGGAAGAGGACAGAGAGTATGTAAAGGTCAGACTTCTCATTCACCCCAGGCTTCAGCCTGGGGATCAGTGCACTATTAAATTGCGGCAACCGTTTTAACGGTTTCTCAAATCGCAGCAAATAACATTCGCGTCTTTGGACGGTAAACCGTTGAAACGGTTTCCTCTTCTCAAAGTCGCACTTAACCCCAAGCTAAAGCTTGGGGAGAATGAGAGGTGGATTTTTCACACGTATCTGAAGCCGGCGGTATCTAAGGCACTATAGCGCAACATCGCGTCTAAGGTACACTGTCATTACATTCCGCGTGGACAATCTAATAAACAACCTTCGATCGATCGTCGGCAAAGAGAATGTACTCTCCGAACCTGATGAACTAATCGTCTACGAATGCGATGGTCTGCCTCAACACAAGCACCGCCCACGCGCGGTTGTTTTTCCATCATCAACTGAAGAGACAGCCAGGGTAATGCGGGAGCTAGCGCGCGAGAACGTTCCCTTCACTCCGCGCGGCGCGGGCACCGGTCTCTCCGGAGGAGCCCTGGCTCTGAATCAAGGCGTTGTGATTGAAATGGCTCGGATGCGCAAGATCCTGAAGATTGATGCGTCAAATCGATTGGCTATAGTTCAACCAGGCGTAGTCAACCTTCAAGTCTCTGCGGCGGCAGCTCCGTTCGGTTTGTACTACGTGCCAGATCCTTCCAGCCAACCGACTTGTACGATCGGGGGCAATATCGCCGAGAGCGCAGGCGGCATTCACTGCCTCAAGTATGGCACGACCACTGATCACGTCCTTGCTTGCAAAGTAGTGCTTTCGGGTGGCGATATAGTCGAGCTTGGCTCCGCAACGGGCGAAACTGATGGTTACGATCTTGTCGGCACATTTATCGGGTCAGAAGGAACCTTCGGTATCGCTACTGAGGCCACTCTGCGACTCGTTCAGACGCCGCCGGCGGTTCGAACACTGCTGGCAGAGTTTGGCGAGGTCAATGATGCAAGCCACGCTGTGTCGGCAATTATTGCTGCGGGTGTAATGCCGGCTGCTCTCGAAATGATGGATCGAGAAATCATTCGCGCAGTTGAGGCGAGCGTCTTTGCAGCAGGATTACCGCCTGACGCAGGTGCGGCACTGTTGATCGAGCTCGACGGAATCGAGAGTGGCATCGACGAAGAAGCGTCGCGTGTTACGAACATCTGCATGGAGTTTGGTGCACGAGACTGCCGCCTTGCTCGCGATGAATATGAGCGAAAAAAGCTGTGGGCTGCTAGAAAAGGCGCATTCGGCGCGATCGGTAGAATCTCGCCGGATTCAATGATTCAAGACGCAGTCGTTCCGCGTTCAAGACTGCCCGAGGTACTCGCTGCAGCTTATCAGATTGCAGGCAAGTACGAGTTGCGCATCGCTAATGTCTTCCATGCCGGCGACGGCAATCTTCACCCGTTGATCTGCTTTGATTCGCGCTTTCCTGAACAGGTTTTCAAAGTGAAGGAAGCAGGGCGCGAATTGATGCAAGTGTGCGTTGCTGCCGGAGGCACAATAACAGGCGAGCATGGTGTCGGTCTGGACAAAAGAGAGCTACTGCCGCTGGTTTTTTCCGATGCAGACATGGACGCCATGCTGCGCGTCCGCGCCGCTTTTGATCCGCTCGGACTTTGTAATCCCGGAAAGATTGTGCCAATGCTGAGAGGTTGCGGCGAAGGTAGATCGATCGCAACGAAAGCCGATGCAATTCTCACCTCGGCTCCAATCGATGTAACTATTAGACGCGCACACGGCAACGGCGCAACAAACAGAGTTCCCACATGTTTTGACGTAGACGATGCACGGTCTCGTTTCAGCTCTGTAGTAGGCGAGAAGCACTGCATCACGGTTGGTCAGGGCGTCAAAGTTACTCCATCTTCGGAACAAGAGGTTTCGGAGGTCCTGAAGCTGGCGGCTGGTAGCGGTTGGACGGTCATGGCGGCAGGAGGGCTGACGTGGGCCCGAGAGTTATACGAACACGCTAATGTCATCATCGACACGACTCGACTGAATAAAATCATTGAGCACGAACCTGCGGACCTGATCGCTGTGACACAGGCTGGTGTCCCACTCATCGAGTTTAATCAACGACTCGCAGAGAATGGTCAATGGCTTCCCCTTGATCCACCTGATGACGGTCGTGCAACGATCGGCGGCGTTGTCGCCACTGGTCTGGCTGGACCACAACAATTCGGTTACGGACGACCACGTGGAATGGTCATTGGCATGAAAGTCGTTTTGTCTGATGGCAGCATCATCAGAATGGGCGGAAGAGTTGTGAAGAACGTCGCGGGCTATGATTTATGCAAATTGTTCACCGGTAGCTATGGCACGCTCGGTGTGATAACAGAAGCGAATTTCAAACTTCGTCCACTTCCCGAGCGACAAGCTACCGTCATCGCATTCGCTGATCCGGCATCGCTGATTACGGGAGGCCAGTCCATCATTGATTCCCGTCTATTTCCGGTAGGTGCTGAGTTAGTTTCCGCTTCCCTGGCGGCACGTTTAGGACTCGTCACCGACAATTGTGTGTTATTGGTTCGCTTCGCCGGCAATAAGACGGCGGTCACGTACCAGACAGAACGAGCGTTGAAGCTATTGCGTGAAGATGGGGCCATTGCTTCGAGCGAGTTAATAGATACAGATGCTTCGCTGTGGCGTGCGCTCGCGGCTGTTTCTTTGGAGCAAGGATTTCAGTCATCGTGGCGCGCGCGAGTTTTGCCGGCCGAACTACCGCGGTTTCTCGAGACGATACGTGGCGTCCTGGTTGCGACATTTAATGATGCGGTCTGGCATGCAGGGATTGGCGACGGTCGCCTGCGGGTTCTCGAAAGAACTCCTGATGATGATTATGCTAACCAGATGCACACGTTAAATGACGCAGCGACAACGTCAGGCGGCAGAATTACTATCGAGAGAGGCCCAGCCGAGGTTAAAGCAACCCTAAACAGCGAGTTGACTGCTGCGTCAATACTAAGCGAACGAATAAAAGACCAATTAGATCCAGCCGGCATTTTTCCACCGATGCCTTTGAGCTGAACGATTCAAGAAGTGTTAGATCAACCGGCGCCGAAGGCGCGATAGAAGGTAGCCAGGGGCAGCCGCGAAGCGGCGCAGCCCCTGGATCAAGGTGCCGAAACAGGACAGCCCTGAAAGGGCGACAGAAATCGCCAAACGTACCGCTCGTCGTATTCAATCTCACTCAATCGCAAGAGATCCAGATACTCTTCCTGAAAACTCTTTCGACGATGATGCTCCTCCTGATTGAGAATGTATTGTCTAACCCGCTAGATCTCTGATGGACTGACAGTCAAACCTAGATAGCCTGTTCCATTCTGTCGCCCTTTCAGGGCTCAGTTCACTTTTCCGACGGTGATCCAGGGGCTGCGCCGCTTCGCGGCTGCCCCTGGCTACCTTCTATCGCGCCTTCGGCGCTGGTTGAATCCAGGCTTCTGTCGCGACTCCGCCGCTGTCTCATTCGTTATCTTTAGCGGAGTTCGTACTGATCAGAATTCGTCGGAAGTGGCAGTTACGTTCTTTTCCGTTTCTAGTTTCGATGTAATAATCAACCAAACACTTCGAAAGTGAGATGAGGGTCCATGATCGCGCTGCTCCGCAAACAACGGCTACTGCTGCCGTTAGTAGTTGCGTTAACCATTCTCGTCAATTCACCGGCCTTTCAATTCACCAAACAAATCGCTCCGAACGCGGTGGCCGCCTCACGCGAGCCAGTCCGCGCCAAGCGAGGCATGGTTGCTTCCACCAACGAGGTTGCATCACGAGTCGGAATCGATGTGATGAAACGCGGCGGGAATGCTGTCGACGCTGCGATTGCTGTCGGATTTGCGCTCGCAGTTACTCACCCCGCTGCAGGGAATCTCGGTGGCGGCGGCTTCATGATGATTCGACTTCGCAATGGAAAGACCACTGCGATCGATTATCGCGAGATGGCCCCGGCGGCGGCGCACCGTGATGTGTACCTGGACAAAGATGGAAAGCTTATCGAGGGTGAAGGCGGCTCGCTGGTAGGTTATCGCGCGGCCGGCGTACCTGGAACGGTTCGGGGAATGGAACTCGCGCTGAAGAAATATGGCTCGGGGAAAATGACCTGGGTCCAACTAATCGAGCCGGCCCGCCAGCTAGCGGCAAACGGTTTTTCAGTCACCTACTCGCTCGCGAGATCTCTCAAGGCTAATGATGAATACCTGTCGAAATACCCGGAAACCAAACGCATCTATTTAAAGAGCGGGCAGTTCTATAAAGAAGGTGAACTATTCCGTCAGCCTGAACTGGCCGCGACATTTGCGCGCTTGCAGCGCTCGGGTCCAAAAGAGTTCTACGAAGGTGAAACCGCGAGACTCATCGTCGCAGATATGAAACAGCACAACGGTTTGATGACACTCGAGGACCTACACGGTTATGTTGCGAAGGAGCGGACGCCTTTGCGCGGAACCTATCGCGGTCACGAAATCATATCGATGCCGCCACCTTCATCTGGAGGTGCAGTGCTGCTGGAAATGCTGAACATTCTTGAGGGCTATGATCTCAGCAAGCTCGATGCGAGCTCATCTGATCGTTATCACCTGATGGCCGAAGCTATGCGCCGCGCCTTCGCAGATCGCGCTGAATACATGGGCGACGCTGATTTCGTTAAGGTTCCGGTTGCGGGACTAATCGACAAAGCATACGCAGCCAAATTGCGATCCAGTATCAAAACAGATCGAGCGTCGACGAGCGCAGAAGTGCGTGCGGGTAGGCCTGCAGGTTATGAATCGGAAGAGACAACACATTTCACAGTAGTAGACGCCGAGGGCAATGCAGTAACAAACACGTATACCTTAAACAACTCGTATGGTTCAGCAGCAGTCGTGAAGGGCACGGGCATGTTGCTAAACGATGAAATGGACGACTTTGCAGCAAAGCCCGGCACGCCGAATCTCTATGGATTAATCCAAGGTGAACGCAATGCAGTCGCGCCGCGAAAACGACCATTGTCAGCAATGACGCCGACAATCGTACTGCGTAAAGATGGATCGCTGTGGTTCACGATAGGAAGTCCCGGTGGTCCGACGATTATCAACACTGTGTTGTGCGTCATCACAAACGTCATTGACTACGGAATGAACATTCAACAGGCAATTGACGCCCCCAGGATCCATCATCAGTGGTTGCCGGATGAAGTTGTGGGAGAGCCATTCGGCTTCTCGGGTGATACACAGCGGGCGTTGTCATCGCGCGGCCACACCCTGGCTAAGACACGTTATCTCGGAGATGCGGAAGGCATCATGATAGAAGAGAAGACGGGCGTCCGGCTTGGCGCGACAGATCCGCGAAGAAGTGACGGGCCGGCTGTTGGGTATTGAAATTCGTTGGACGAATCGCTCAGAAGTTTCTTAAATCGGGTATGAGTTATAAGGTTCAAAAGAGTTCGATAAAGGTGAACCTCAACGATTCCGTCTGGAA
>DATBSH010000470.1:0-26279 GCA_036559885.1 Pyrinomonadaceae bacterium | reverse complement strand
AAAGCTGTAGTCATTACTTATCTCCCTTGGTTGACTTGCTGTTTAATTCAGTGGTGTCTCACCACTGGTTAATCTTCTCGAACCTGTCGCAACACGTCAGTGGCGCGTTTGACGGCCTCGATAATTCTAGCCAACGCATCTTTCATGTTTGACGGATTGCGATCGTCCAGGGCCTGACGAAAATCTGTTAATGGCTGCGCCGCATATCCCGTGTAAATACCAGGCGCGTAGATTTGATGTTTGTACCATGTTCGATTTCGCAGACCGCGCGAATCGATGAACTGACGCTCTACTCGAATCAACGCATCATTCAATTGACGCAATCGTGGCCGGTCGACTTTCGTACGAACGGCACTTTGTCGCAGGCGTTCAACTCTCGCGGCCTCTTTTGAAAAATCATCAAGCGCTCCGTTGATCGATTTCTGATCTACGGAGCTGTCGAGATTGCGGCGCTTTGCGAGACGTGTTGTTTCAGCAAAGAACTCCGTCAGTTGAGTTGCATAGTCGCTGTAATCAAGTGGCAGCGCATCAGCATCCGCCAGACGCATTGTCATCGTTCCAAGGACTTGGGCAACCGCCACGTGGTAGCTAAAGCCGGGATCACCGAAGTGCTCCATCCAGTAAAACGAATCATAAGCGGAATGGTATACGCCGTAGTCGCCATTGAATCCGATGTCGGTTGAAGGAATTCCGAGGTGTTGAAGGAATGGTGTGTAGTCAGAGCCTGAACCCAATGGTCCAATCCGCACCTCAGTGAGCGGCTCTTCCGTTTCAGATCGGCCTTCTCTGGCTCGATCAATCCACTGTTGGTATACAGTCTTCTTAGACTTTGGGTCTTGCACATCCTTCGTTGCTCCACGAATCAACTTCCACAACGATGGTACCGACGACGCGCCGAAGTTCGATCCCGAAACTGCTGCGTCGAGGTTCAGATAAGCGACAGCTTTTTCGCGCAACTCCGGCGCTAACTCTTCTGCCCATTCAGTCGATCCGATAAGTCCGTATTCTTCAGCATCCCAACTACAGAAGATGACGGTTCGCCTTGGTTTCCAGCCTTGTTTTAGTAATTCACCGAATCCACGCGCGATTTCCAGCATCGCTGAAGATCCACTATTCGGATCCACAGCGCCAAATACCCACGCATCGCGATGATTACCAAGGATGACCCAACGATCACTTTGCTCGGCACCTTCGACACGACCAACGACGTCCCAAATCGCTCGCAGCTTGTAATCCATGTCGGTCTTTAGACGAACCTTCACATCGTCCGTCCCTCCAACGTGATATGGAAACGGGAGGCCGCCTTGAAAACCGCGCGGGCGCACTGGCCCACGCAACGGTGCAAGCAACGTACGCGCGACATCGTACGCAATCGGCTGAACCGGTATACGGGTTAGGTTAGTAGCTTCTTCGGGCTTCAGACGCGGTACACCATCAATGGCTGGACTTCCTGGAGTTAGCGGATCACCTGGATAGTCGAACAGATATTGAACGGAGCCGCGTTGGCCTGATGCCGTTGGGCGCCACGGGCCGTTTGGATAAACGTCCCCTTGCATGTAGCCATCGTCCGCAGGATCCGAGTAGATGACGCATCCAACCGCACCATGATCCTGGGCCACCTTGGCTTTGACGCCACGAAACGAGTTGCCATAACGCACGATAACAATTTTGCCTTTGACATCCACACCGGCTTTTTGCAAGTCGTCATAATCGCCAGGCAAACCATAATTCGCATAAACCAGCGGCGCCGTAACATCCCCGCTCGCACTGTATCCATTAAAGAGCGGTGTGATGTCGGCGTTTGATGATGTGGGATCGCGTCGGACAACAGCCTCCTCGACTGAGAGTCGCTGACGCCGCGAGGTAATCAGTTCAACTATGGCAGGACTATTCGGGTATGGCAGCCAAACCTTGTACTCCTTGAGTTCGGCTGGAATGCCGTAAGACCGCATTTGGTCTCGCACGTAAACTGCGGTTGCGTAGTCTTCTTTTGTACCGGCGATGTGAGGCTTCGAGGTAAGACGTCGCAAGTGTTCGCGCGCCGACGACGGAGATGGCACAGATCTGAACTGCGACTCCCAACGCTGCTGTGCGGCAGATCCTTCCGGGCTGAATCCATCTAAAAGGACCGCACTGGAGTTCTGGGTGAATCCGATTTGCGCACCTGTCGACAGCGCAAACGCAAAAAGAACGAGGCAAGTAAGACTCCCACGAAGGCTCATTCGCGTAAACCTCTGCATTAGAATAAAGGATCGAAAGTGGTTGCAGGCTGACCACGATCAGCGCGCACCTGAACAAACACTCTCCAGTTGCCGTACAATACGGGTTAACACTCCTTGAAAGGCGACGGAAGATGGACAGTCGATACTACCCAGGCGTAGAAGCAGACGTGCCAGTACTAACAACTGAGCTGCGGAATCTATTTGACAGCGATTATGAAGTGCAAACGATGCAAGTTTCCGCGACTAGTGTTGTGCAGGCGCGCAAGTCGAACACGCTGAGAGATCTCACCGGTCTGTCGTCAGCACTCACAATCAAAATCACTCCCGAAGCCGGGGGCACGAGAGTGGAAATTGGAATGCAGAAGTGGTTCGACAAAGCTGCAGTTGCAGCAGTAGGTGCAATTGTTTTTGCTCCACTGCTTGCGCTTGCTGCTCTCGGCGCTTATTGGCAATACCGATTAACCGAAGACGCTTGGAAGATAATCGAAGATCACATCGCACGCAAAGCGGGCGGTTATGTTCCTCCGCTGCCTGGCCGTTGCGGCACATGTGGCGCAGCCAATATTGTCGGTTCCGATTTCTGTTCTTCCTGTGGTGCAAACCTGAAGATTGGTAGAACCTGCGCATCCTGCGGCGCCACTCAAAAAGAAATATCCGCGCGGTTCTGCAATCGGTGCGGCAAGCCGTTGAGTTGACGTTAACATTCTCCCCGGGCTTCAGCCTGGGGATCAGTGCATCGAAGTCTCCGGAACCGTTTCAACGGTTTCCGCAATTTGCGTCAGATTCAAAAGACCCCTGGTAGCATCAGGCAAACCGTTAAAACGGTTATCCAAATCTTGAAGTGCACCTTGACCCCAAGCTGAAGCTTGGGGTGAATGTGAAGTTGAGCGCCGCCCAAGCTCTCAGGTGTTCAATTATTTCTTGCCAAGATCCGTCATGCCTTTGCTAGTATGACTTAACCCGGTCTTCACCGATCGCGCCGGGTTCGCAGCCATAATCCACCACCGGGCCTCATTTCTGAGTTCGATCCGAATCTTCATGTCACAAGTAACGACCGCAGCGCCTCTTGCGCTGGACCAACCTAGACCCACCGTATCAGTCGATTTCAAGCTTGGTCATCGGCCAGAGCTCGACGGTGTACGAGGCATATCCATCCTATTCGTAATGATGCTTCACCTTGGTTTCTCTTTCATGAAGGGTGGCTTCCTGGGCGTGGACATCTTCTTTGTCTTGAGTGGCTTCTTGATCACCTCCTTGCTGGTCCAGGAGTGGAACGCGAGAGGCTCTATCAGCCTGAAGAAGTTTTATATCAGGCGAGCGTTGCGGCTAATGCCCGCGGTATTCCTATTTATGATCGGCACAGGAATTTACGGTTTGCTGTTCCTCGATCGCCAAAAGGCATCTCTGACCTTCCAGGGAATTCTGTTAACGCTCTCATATGTTTCAAACTGGGTATTTGCGTTTAGTGAGACAGTCAAAGTCGGTCCTCTCGGGATCACCTGGTCACTCGCAATTGAAGAACAGTTTTATCTGTTGTGGCCCTTAATTCTCGTCGTGCTTTTTAAGCTAAAGGTGCGTCGCCGTGTGGTACTGCTCCTGATTGCGTTGGCGATCGCTTCTCTCACGCTTCATCGCAAACTCTTGCTTGAAAGCGGTGCGCGGATTGAACGAATGTATTACGCCAGCGACACACGAGCCGATGCATTGTTAATTGGATGTCTTGTTGCACTGCTCTTGTCCTGGAACCTTTTGCCGCAAACGGAGCTGTGTCGCTGGCTTATGAAAACGGCGGCCGCTGTTGGCGCTATCGTTATTCTGTCTCTGGCGATGACGATAACGTCGCAAGATCTATTCTTGTACGCACATGGTTTCACGTTAGTCTCCGTGGCAGTTGGCGTGATCTTGATTGTGTTGATGCTGTGGCCGCCTGCTGTTGTGCTTACTGTTTTGCGTTTTCGTCCGCTGCGCTGGGTGGGCAAAGTTTCTTACGGACTTTATCTATGGCATTGGCCAGTGAGGGAGTTTGTGTGCCCGAATGTAGAAGCGGCGTCCGCGTGGCGGTTACTCACGGCAACCTTGATCGCCTTCGCAATCACAGCAATTTCCTTCTATGCGGTTGAAAAAAGATTTCTGCGAATGAAGGAGCGATTCGCGTAAGCCTCTCTCTTTTTATCGCAATCTTGTAATCTTGTAATCTTGAAATCTTGGAATCCCGTTCAGGTTTTGGCCTTTACAGGATTACAAGATTCCACGATTACACGATGGGGACCGGCATATCAGTCGTGCCTTAACGCACGAACCGGATCGATGCGTGCGGCACGCGATGCGGGATACAGGGCGGCGACAATAGACACAATCAACGCGAACAGAATTGCTCCCATCGACAGGTATGGTGGTAAGGAGAAAAAGTCGATAAATGAAGCACCTTGAGGCTTCAGAATAAACCGATACGCCAGACGATTCGCTAGCCCATCAATCCCCCACGCGATCAAGACCCCAATCACTCCACCAAAAACCCCGATGACCGCGGCTTCAACGAAGAAGATTAGTTTGATCTCACGATCTTCAGCGCCGATTGCTTTCATGATTCCGATCTCTCGCGTGCGTTCGAGTATGGACATGATCATCGTGTTGGCAATACCAAACGAGGCGACCAGCAGCGAAATCCCGCCCAACAAACCCAACACAGAATCGATAATTAAAAACACCGTCCTTATTTGTTCTATCTGATCAACGATCGAGAAACTACCAAAGCCCTTCTCTGTAATCTGCCGGCGTACTTCAGTAAGCACAACTGGATCATTAACTCGGACAACTGCCGAATCGTAACCTTCACTTTGACCCTCACCGAGTGTGCCTTTTGTACGAGCTAACGAAAGCGCGACACGGCCCATTGGTCCACGATGTTTGTTTGACCAGTCGTGAGCAACTTGCAGCGGTAGGTAAATTCCGGCTCCTGGCATCAACCCACGCAGTCCGCCCTGCCCGGCACCTTCTTTTATCTCTGTATTAAGAACTCCAGCAATCCGAAATGTATGAGTTTCGATGCCGGCTGTATTCGACTCATCAAGTCCATCGTCCTCCAACGGTATGCCAAAGAAATTCGCCGGCTCGTCTTCCGTTTTGACAGACTTCTTGTCTTCCTCCGGCGCTAGCAGCTCTAACGTTTTGCCTACGGCGTCGGCCGGCTTGGCGAAACCAAAGTCGCGCGTAAAGCGTTCTGTAACTACCGCCTCGTCAGCATTCGGCGCTGAGATCATGTGTCCCGCGGCAAACTGTTGGAACCTCGAAGCCGCATTGGGAATGTTCGCGCCACCGATGAACTGGCTGATCACTTTTTGATTGGCTCGAACATAACTGGCGAAGTTCACATTTGGTTCAACGTACGACACGCCCGGGATAGAAGCGATTTCAGCGATGCCCGCATCGTCGAGAATACGCGTCGGAGTTTTGTCTGCACGCTGACGGTCATTTCGACGGTCACCCTCGTCACGACGTCGGCCCTCTAATCCGGCAAGGTTGCTCAGACCTTGTCCAAACACCTGAATTTCATTGAAGAGGTCGAGCGCCTTAAATCGAGCAAACATATTTCCCTGAAGACCGAGACCGAACGAAACCATCGTAACGATGACAGCGACGCCGACGATGACACCCATGGTCGTCAGGGTCGCGCGCAGTTTTGCCTGACGCAGATTCCGCAATGCCAGATGAAGGATGTCGAGGAAGCTCATTGCTACGTTAGATGCGCTGTGCCGACTGTGAGCAGCAGATCCACCGATTTCCACAGATTACACGGATTAAGACCGAAACAGTTAAGTTGAGTCTGATGCTCCCAGTATGGAACTTAGAGCTTTTTACTTTGAAACTCATGTTAGAACAAATCAGAGTTCTCTCCGTCATATAATGGAGCATCAGATTCACCTTAACTACTTCGGGCTTAATCTGTGTAATCTGTGGAAATCGGTGAATCTGCTTGCGTTTCATCAGCTGTAAACCAACATCACCGCGTCAACACTCCAATCGGCGAGACTCTTGGTTACAACGTCCGCGCCAGCTGAGCGCAGGTCTGCCTCACCCACGGTATTTGTAATGCCAAGAGTACGCATGCCGGCCGTGCGCGCCGATTGAATACCAGGCGGCGAGTCTTCGATAGCCAAACATTGGTTCGGCAACAACGCTGGCAACCCATCATCACGTCTCTTCTGATTCAAGGTCTCCAGTCCACACTGGTAACAATCCGGCGCGGGTTTGCAGACAGATACTTGGTTCGCGGTTACCAGAACCGAAAACAGATTTCTGATCTTTGCCCGGTCGATCACATATCCGATCTCGTCGTCCGTTGCCATGCTCACCAGACCCAACGAAAAATGGCGCGCTGTCGCTTTCAAGAATTTCAATACTCCGGGAAATAGCGGGAGTTCATTTTCAATCATTTTCCTGTGCAAATCGGTCTTTCGTTGCAACACAGAACCAAGCACATCTTCAGACAACGACTTTCCGGCCCGCTCGAACATTGCGCGCACAAAAGTCTTATCGTCCATGCCGAGGGCCGAGAAGTACAACGCCTGGGTCAACGCAATGTTGTGCTCTCGAAGGATTTCTTCATACGCCTTCATCTGCAACAACTCGTCGTCAATAATGACTCCATTGAAATCGAAGAAGATCGCTTGAATCATCTTTCTGCTCGCAAGTTTGACTGCGCTATTCTTGCACTGTGCTCCTCAAATAATTTCGGCAATCGCTCGCTTTCGATGACATCCAACCGTCGCAATACCTCTGATAGCGATAATTCGTTCTTTAAATTCACTTGATAATCAAGATCGGCCCGGAGCCGGTCTTTGTCGTCTAGCCGGTTCTGCGACATCATGATGATCGGCGCCTGAATTCCTGCTATCACCCCGAATACCAAATCCAACAGGTTGTAAGGAAACGGATCCCAACCCGTGATAAGCATGTACGAGTTGATCAGAATCCAGACAATGATCAAAGTCATTGACAAACCAATAAACTTCCAACTGCCACCAAACCCTGCGATCCAATCAGCCGCACGATCAGAAAAGGTTTGTCGCGCTTCGGCTTCTTCATTCGCGTTGCGCGAAACACGCGAGCGCAAGAGCTCATCTGTACGTCGTAATCTCTCACTCAGCGCGGATAGCATTTTCAAAGCGACGTCTGGGTTGGCGCGAACGAAAGACAGAAAAGCGTCGCGCGATAACACCGCCAACGACGCGTCTTCAACTACAGACGCATCCGCAGATCTCTGGCGACCATCGATGATCGACATCTCACCAAAGAAATCTCCCTGCGCGAGTTCGGCGAGGACAACTTCATTCTTGTCTTCATCACGAATGGTGATCTGCACGCGACCACTTTGAATCAGGTACATAGCATCGCCTTTTTCGCCGGCGTGAAAGAGACGCGTCTTACCTTTTATATGTTGCTCCCGTAATAGATTGCGAAGCTGCGTGGCGTTGTTATCATCAAGCGACGAGAACAGCGGCACTGAACGCAACGCTTCGAGTGTCATTTGAGTTGAGGCGTTTGTCATAGTGTTTACCTCAGATAGGTATTAATTTCTGATAAGTTCCGGAAGATGCAGCGTAGCGGCAGAACAGTCAGTACCGAAACGCGGTAGCGTCGGGTTAGCGTTACAAATTGCGATCCGTCTGGCTGGAAGTAGACTCGAGGCTACCGCGTTTCGGTACTGACTGTTTTGCCACGACGCGCTCGAACACTTCATCCGGCATCATTGCGTGTTAACGACTCTTCCGTCTTTCATCAAAATAATCCTGTCGGCGAAGCTCCCGGCGAGTTCATGATCATGTGTCACCATCAGAATTGTCAGCGCATCATGATTCACCATCTCGCGCAGCAGAGCCAGCAACTCGTGCGAGCGAATAGAATCGAGATTTCCTGTCGGTTCATCTGCGAGAAGAACTTTCGGCCTGTTGGCGAGCGCACGGGCGATAGCCACGCGCTGCTGTTCCCCGCCGGACAGCTCGGCGGGCCGGTGCATCAAACGGTCGCCTAATCCAACGCGTTCAAGTAACTCAACAGACCGTGCACGTCGTTGCTGGCCACGCATGCCGCCAAACGCTAGTGCCAGCGCTACATTTTCACGAGCCGACATTGTGGGAATTAGGTTGAAGTTCTGAAATATCATCCCAACGGAATAGCGTCGATATCGAGCCATCTCTCGTTTTGTAAATGGTCCGAGTGGCTTGGATGCAAAGTAAACTTCGCCATTGGTCGGATGGTCCAAACCACCGAGCATGTTCAGCAATGTCGACTTGCCGGAACCGGACGTTCCCTGGATCGCAACAAACTCCCCTTCTCGCACGTCCACAGAGACATCGTTCAGAGCGGCGACACTCGTAGTCCCCATCTGATAAATCTTCGATACGTGGCTGGCGGCGAGTAGAGACATGTACTGGTGCTAAGTGCTAAGCGGTAAGGCAAATGCCCAACAATAATTGCTTTCTGCTTTGTCCCCTCTGCTTTCTGTTTCTCCTAGGGCCTTTGGCACTTAGCGCTTAGCCCTTTGCGTTTTGGACTCTCCACAATTCAAAACGTTCTTCGTCGAATCCTTTTACAGACACATCAAACGCTGTTGCTTGAAATTTTCCCGCTTTGAGCAACTCCGCAAACTCCGGATCGTCGTACAACGTGCGCGACACAATGACGTCGCAACCGGTAGAGAGTCCTTCTAGTCGCGAGGCCAAATTCACAGTTGAACCAAAGTAGTCCAAACGATCATTTAGGGTTACTGCTATACATGGACCTGCGTGAATACCGGCCTTTAGTAAGAGTGGCATGCCGCCGTCGGGTGGATTCGCCAGAGCTCTTTGCGCTTCGCTAATCGCGATGAGTGCCGCAGCTGGCCGTCTAAACACGGCCATGACCGCGTCCCCGATGGTCTTCACAATAGCGCCATCGTGTTCTGTAATCGCTTTTCGCAAAACGTCAAAGTGATTCATCACGCGACCGAAAGCCGTGGCGTCCCCGATCTCACGATACATCCGAGTCGAGTTCTTCAAGTCTGTAAACAAAACGGTCAACGTGCCCACTGAGATTTGCTCGCCGGACCGCAATGCTTCAGACGAAAACAGATCCCGGAACATCTGTAATGCCGTCACTTCAGCCGCTGTGGTCGCCTGATCGCTCCACGCAGTTCGCTCAAGAATCATCAACTGCTCTGCCGTCGTGTTGTTGATTACTTGCAGCTCTGGACGTTCGCTGATGTTCAAGGTTCCAGCTTTCCATCCGTGTTCATTTACAACAGCACGTGCAGTGCGCTCGCCGTCGGCTGATACAGCCACCGAAAGTGAACCTGGCAGTTCAAGCGCCCGCAGCCGGTAATTCCCTTTTTCGAGCGGCATCATGACCGTGCGATCCTCATTTGGTTTGAGGAGTTGTTGCGCAACTACGTGCGGGGTCAGCTGAGGGCTGCCAATGCAGTAATCCGCGACCTCAACTCGTCTAACCGCAGCGTTTGGACGAAACGTCAATTCAACAAAGCGATCAAGATTAACCGTCAAGTCGATTTGGCAGGCATCGCAGTGAACAGTGGTGCTGATGTCTTTCAACGAGGAGCTGCTTTCCTTTGCTCCCCGACATAGCGGACACAACAGATCCCACTGCAAATCCAACAGGCCGGATCGCGTCGCAAGAAGACAAACTTCCAACACAGCGCGCCGTGATTCTCCCCACTCATCCGCCAACTGATACGGTCTGATCCTGTTAACCGCAAAATCATCGGCGACTTCGATAAAAGTAGTGAGTCGATCGATTATCCTTGCGCCGGGCTCGCGATTTTCTGCGTCGAGGCTTCCTATAACTCTTTGCTTGAGTGCGTATAAGCGCTGGTGTTCGACTGGATACGATGGCGGTGCGCTTGCAGCAGTGACAGTGTCAGCACCGTTGACTGCCATATTGCCGTAACGTTTTAACGCAGCGCGGAATTTCGGCGCCGTCAGCAAACGAATTTGCAAAGGGATTGCGACCAGCCCCAGCAAGTTACGCGGAGTGGCCCAAACTTGATAAGTCAATCTTGTGCGGCCGTCGTCGATTGCCGTTAACTCGACCAGCACTCTCATTCGAGCCATCGGACCTTTGCTGTAAACACGCTCAACTCCAAACCGCTCCGGTCTCACCCACTCGAATGGCTGCTCCTCCCATTCCACCGGCATCCCATAAATCGATAAACGTAGACGTCGACGCGCATTTCGCATTCGCTTATCAGGAGGTTCTACTTCCAGTTGCGGAACTTTTGTATCGCGATTGAAGCGATTGGTATCCGCAACCAGGGGCCACAACTTTTCGGGAGTTGTGTTGAACTCAAACTCCCACTGAAAGTGAAAATCACGAAAAGGCATGATTGTTTTGGAGTGTACCGACGAGTCGGAATCACCGCTTTCATCTGCGGCCAAAGCGCTGATCCCGACTTTGTCGGGACACTCCAAAGAGGTGTCTAGACTTCTTTATATTCGGAGTCAACGTCTTCATCAGACGAAGCGACGCGGTAGTTTTTCGACTGCACTTGTTTGGTGATCAGCAAGTCGTCTTTAGTCTTTAGCAGATCGGCTCGGCTATAAACAGATAGCTCGAAGTTATATCCATGAGTGATGGCGTCTTTCGGACATGCCTCAACGCAGTAACCGCAGAAGATGCACCGACCGTAATCGATGTTGTAAACCTCAGCATAACGTTCATCGACACCGATGCGTTGGTCAGGTGGTCGTGGATCGTCCTTCGCAACAATATAAATGCACTCCGAAGGACAAGCGGCAGCACAAAGAAAACACGCCACGCACTTCTCTCGCCCCAGTTCATCAACATGCAACAGATGTTGTCCACGGTAACGCGGCTGCAGCGTAACCGGTTCGTCAGGATACTCGACTGTCCACTTGCGTTTCGGGATGTAAGACAGCGTTACACCCATGCCCTGAATAATTGCTTTGGTTGACTCGATAACGTCAGTAATGATTGACATCGTTTCCTCTATTCTTATGCCGGCGTTACAACCGATCCAGTGGCCTGCCACCGTCCATCTCGCCAAACGAACTTGTCCACGAACTCGTAAACAACGTCGCGATCCTGAATAGTTAGACGAACTTTACCAGCGAGCGTTGCACGATCGCCGCGGAGTGTCAGCTTCAAATCGTCAAATTTCCAACTTTGAATCGATGTATCGCGTTTGATGTCTCTGATGTATTCGCGCTTACCTTGCATCTGACCGTCAGGTGTGGGTCCTACATAGTCATCCGCTAGTATCACGTCGAGCTTTTTCTTATCCGCATTAATGTTTGCAACTGTCCACTCATTTTCTAGATCTGTAAGTTGAGCCAGAACCTGTTCTTTGTCAGTCGGAGCGCTGGCGTTGATGTTGCCATTTGCTCCGCCTGTGTTTGTGTTGGCTGTACTTACGTTCGCATTGTCGCTGTTTGAATTCGTGTTGCCAATTGGAGGCGCATTGTTGTTCCTCTCAGGCACAATCACAACCGAGTTTTCATTGCGATTGATAGATCTGCGCATCATCGAAGGCACGAAGATGGCTGCCGCGATTCCTAATCCAACAACGACCAACACCAGAAGGGACAGTAGTCCCAATACCCAAGGCCAGACTCTCCTCTTAGAAGTCGAGGGTGGGACGTAGGCAGTGGGCGGGCGGTAAGCGACAGCATTCCAGTCTTCCGAATCCGAAGCGGGAGAAGCTGCGGGCGATTGCTTGTGAGAAACGACCGTAGTGTCGTCGTCGGCCGTATCGATTACGAGCGGAGTGCCGTCTTCGATGCAATAGCTCAGGTTCTGATCTGTGTAGGTTCTCTGACAGGTTGGACAGCGTTTCATCAATCACCTGTTACGCAGTTCAACGTTAAAGGTTCGAGGCAAAAATAAAGAACAGCATTAGCCCGCCGTAAATAAGCAAGCTGAGGCCGCCCGTGACGATTCCGACAATCGCGAACGCCCTGCCTCCAACATGCTGCGGCATTTTCTTATTCTGCGTTAATGCGATTATGCCTAGTACCAAAGCGACAATTCCGATTACTGGTCCGAAACACAACACGCCGAAAAGCATCCCGAGAATGCCGACAATCATCGAGGCGATTCCCAACCCCTGACTCGGCGGTTTCACATATGTCGGAGGCGGCGGTGGACGCCAGGGCTGAACAGGCGGTGTTTGTACTGCTGGGGCCCACGGTGGAGGTGTAGATGTCTCTACATCTGGCGTTGCCCAACTGCCTGGCTGCACAGGTGGTGGAAAAAGCAACGTCGGATCCTGGGAAGGTGGTCCCGATGAAGGGTCGGCGGAGGTTTTAATACCAGCCAGCGAAGGATCGACGAGGATCATCCCGTCCTCCGGGCAGAAACTCATCCAGGCATCAGCAAACTGCGCGTTGCACTTGGGACACTGCCTCATACGTTAGACCAGTTCGAGCTGGCTAAAGAAATACGCAATCTCGATCGCTGCGTTTTCATCGGAATCTGATCCGTGCACAGCGTTTTCACCTACTGAACCACCAAACTCTTGACGCAAAGTTCCTATATCCGCCTTCGCAGGATCAGTCGCCCCCATCAAATCTCGCCATGCTTTAACGGCACCTTCCTTTTCTAATGCCATGACGACACAAGGCGCGCTCGACATAAACTCAGTGAGACCGGCAAAGAAGGGCCGTTCGCGATGAACAGCATAGAAGCCCTCCGCTTCCTTGCGAGTCATGTGTATCAGCTTCAATCCCCGAATGCGAAAACCACCGTCGAGAATCCGTTGAATTATTTTTCCTGTATAACCGGCGCGAACGGCGTCGGGTTTGATAATTCCGAATGTTAGGTTGGTCATTTCTTAAAGAGTTGGGGTACCTGCTCAACGCACTTTTCAGGAGAATCCGCACACGGAATTCGAACAAGGCTACCCTTATCTGAAGATCCTTTTCGCTTTAGATTTAGCGTGTACGCTCGTCTTCCCAATGGCATATCAATCGACTGAATCACCGGATCATAACCTTTCGCTCAAAGCTTCAGCACGACATCTTTATGAACTGGTTTATGATGAAGCATTCTGCGGCGGCGTTCAGCGAAGCACGGATTTCATTTGCTGGCCTATATCGGCCGGTGACCGCACTACGTGGATCCCCGCGTCGTTCAGCGCCTTCATTTTTTCTGCCGCAGTTCCCTTACCCCCCGCAATGATCGCGCCTGCGTGACCCATTCGTCTGCCGGGCGGTGCGGTCTGTCCAGCGATGAAGGCAACGATCGGTTTGGTGACATTTTTTTCCGCGAACGCAGCTGCCTCTTCTTCCGCGGTGCCGCCAATCTCACCGATCATCACGATGCCTTCGGTCTCTTCGTCTTCCTGAAACAATCTGAGCGCATCAACGTGAGTCGTACCAACTATCGGATCGCCGCCAATTCCGATTGCCGTAGATTGGCCCAAGCCGAGCGCAGTCAATTGGCCCACCGCTTCATACGTAAGTGTGCCTGATCTCGAAACGACACCGATGTTTCCTTCTCGGTGAATGTGTCCAGGCATAATTCCAACCTTGCATTTCCCAGGAGAAATGACTCCCGGACAATTTGGACCAATCAGTCTCGTTGGTTTGTCCCTGAGATACTCCTTCACCTTCACCATGTCGAGCGTTGGAATTCCCTCAGTGATACAGACGATGACCGCTATGCCCGCATCCGCAGCTTCCATCATCGCATCAGCCGCAAAGGCCGGAGGTACATAGATGACTGAAGCATTTGCTCCCGCGTTTCTGACGGCGTCGATGACGGTATTGAATACAGGAATGCCTTCGTGGGTGGTGCCACCTTTGCCCGGCGTGACACCCCCGACAACGTTTGTTCCATACTCAACCATCTGCTTCGTGTGAAAGGACCCCTCTTTGCCGGTAATACCTTGCACAACCAGACGCGTGTTTTTGTCGACGAGAACGCTCAATGATGAATGCTCCTCACGAAAGATTACGGTGCGTTATGCGAAGGGGTGAGTATAACAATGCGGCTAGCTCAAGGTCGAATTGCGCAGTCCGGAAGCGGGCAACTATATGAATCCGCGGGAAGCGAATAAGAGTCCCGCTGTTCGCATCAAAGGCCCTGAAAAAAACTGACGTGAGATTCAACGACAGAACGAGAGCGGAGCGACCGATTTCATTTTACGTTGACGGTTGCTCAGTTGAAATCGGTCGCTCCGCTCCCGTTCTGTGGTTGAGGGCGGCGAATGTTTGCTGCCCTCCGATCTGCTTCTCACAGCAACTCGGCTCTCTCTCCATACTGCGGCACATGCACTTGCCACCCGAAGCGATCCTTAATGTGGCCGGCCATCGCCAATGCTGCGGCTGGCTCCCCGTGAGTTAGAAACGTTCGATTGGGAACACCGGTAGCCATTCCTTCCAGCCAACGCAGTACTTCTTTCCAATCCGCGTGCGCCGAAAATCCCCCAATCTTCGCGATACGACAACGCACCGGGACCTGTTGGCCCATGATCCTCACGATCTGTTCTCCATCGAGTATTCGTCTCCCGGTTGTGCCGGCCGCCTGAAAGCCGACGAACACAATGGTCGTTTCAGGATCAGGCAGAAGTCGCATTGCATGGTGAAGCACCCGACCGCCAGTCATCATCCCCGAAGAGCTGATAATGATTCGGGCGCCTTTGGCGTCGTTCAGCCTCTTTGACTCTTCCTTTGAAGAGGCTGTCGTCATTGAGTGCGTCTGCAACGGATGTCGCCGTTGAGCAAGCACGCTCGCATATCCTTCGTCCTGTTCTTCAGTGCGCGTCGCATAAGCTCTCGTAGTAGCCGCTGCCATCGGAGAGTCAACAATCACCGGAAGAACCGGCACTACTTTTTCGTCTTCCAATTCACGAATCAAGTAAACGAGTTCCTGGGTACGTCCGACAGCAAACGCTGGGATCAAGACGGGAGCATTACGCGCAGCAGCGTCGTTTACAATTCGCGCCAGTGCGACCTTCGGACTCACTGGATCGTGCAGCCGATCTCCATAGGTCGACTCAACAAGGAGATAGTCGCACGGTGGTGGCGGGACAGGATCTCGAATGATTGGCTGGTCGTAATGGCCCAAGTCTCCCGAGAACAAAACGCGTCGACCCTGACCGGCCGCACCCGCATGTTCCAACTCGAGAAGCACGAGACTCGAGCCGAGTATGTGACCTGAGATGCGAAAGCTAGCGACGATTCCCGGCGCAACTGTGATCTGTTCGCCGGTGTTTGCCACGGGATGAATCAAACGGAGCGTTGCTTCAGCGTCTTCTTCTGTGTAGAGCGGCAACGCAGGCGTGTGCTTAGTCAGATTGTGTCGATTCCTAAAGTCAGCGTCTTCTTCCTGTAGGCGCGCGGCGTCAGGCAAAAGAATCTTCAGCAGATCCGCCGTTCCACGGGAGCAGTAGATCGGGCCTTGAAATCCGTGTCGGATGAGACGGGGAAGATAACCGCTATGATCGATATGTGCGTGAGTGATGAGGATAGCGTTGAGGGCGCGCGCATCGAATGGAGGATCCTGCCAATTGAGTTCGCGCAGTTCCTTAAGACCCTGGAACATTCCACAGTCGATCAGAACGCGAGCTTGTTCGGTTTCAACTAAGAATTTTGAACCCGTGACCGTTCCGACGCCGCCCCAGAAAGAGATACTAGCCAAACAAATTCCTCCCGTGTTACGCCGGTGCTGACCCGGCGGCCAATGCTCGCGCAACCTGCGTTTGTTTTCGGCGGTAACCAAACCAAACAACAAACGCGGGCAAAAGCAAACAAAGATTTCTCAACGCAGTACTAACTCCGAGCTGGCTGGCGATAATTCCCCCGAAGCAGCCGCACTCGAGTGGTTCGCCGTGCAAGACATAGACGTAATACAGCGCGTAACCGGCGAAAGCCGTCAGCAACACTGCAGCCGCCAGCGCGCCCATGCGAACCGTTCGTCGGATCAGGAGAAGAATTGCGATGACGACCTCGATCAGAATAACTGCAACGGTAGCCGACCACGACCAACGCACATAATCAATTCCAGAAGCGCTGAGTAGCTGTCCCATGTTCTCGACGAACGTGCGGACGATCGCGAGCTTTGCGCCGGCAGTGAAAAGAAACAACGCCGCCAGCCCGAAGCGACTGATGAGGAGGATCCACTTGAAGACCGACCCGGAGACACGGGGACGCGGGGACGCGGGGACATCACGATCCTTATCCCACGAATTACTATTGGAGTTGATTGCTTGATCTCTCAGTGTTCACCTCTCCGCATCGCCGTGTCACCGTGTCTCCCTGTCCCCGCGTCGCGCAGGTCACGCTGCCAACTTAACCACCTTCTCGGCCGCGTCTTGCATTCCATTAGCTACGGTAAAGTTCAACTCGGATTCACGGATCACTCGCTGACCTTCTTCTACGTTCGTCCCCTCGAGTCGAACAACTACCGGAACTTTGATCTTAAGATTTCGCGCGGCTTCGACAACGCCTCGGGCCACCATGTCGCAGCGGACGATTCCACCAAAGATATTGATGAGAACTGCTTTCACATTTTCATCAGCCAGCAAAATGCGGAAAGCGGCTTCAACGCGTTCCTGTGACGCACCACCGCCAACATCCAGAAAATTTGCAGGCTCGCCGCCGGCCAGTTTGATAATGTCCATCGTTGCCATTGCCAAACCGGCGCCGTTGACCATACAGGCGATGTTTCCATCAAGCTTGATGTAGTTCAAATCAAACTTCGACGCCTCAATCTCCAATGGCTCTTCTTCATTTAGATCGCGAAGGTCGAGGAACTCCTTATGACGGAACAAAGCGTTGTCGTCGAAAGTGATTTTTGCATCGAGAGCAATCAGTCGATTGTCCTTTGTCAGAAGAAACGGATTTATTTCTACTAAGGAAGCATCCATCTGTTCGTACGCGTTATACAGAGCCTGCATGAACTTCACAGCCTCCGACACCAGGGGCGCTGGAATTCCAAGTCCAAAGGCGAGCTTCCGAGCTTGAAACGAGCGAAAACCGACGGCAGGATCGATTGTCTCCTTCAGGATTTTCTCCGGTGTCTTTGCTGCGACCTCTTCAATGTCCATGCCGCCAGCCGACGAGCCCATGAACACTGGACGGCCAGACGCGCGATCGAGAACGATACCAAGATAAAACTCTCTATCGATTGGTAGCCCTTCTTCGATCAACAAGACGCGTACGCGTCGGCCCTCGGGACCGGTCTGATGTGTTACCAGGTTCATACCCAACATCTTCTTCGCGATTTCGCGAGCTTCATCGGCACTGCGCGCAATCTTGACGCCGCCGCCTTTGCCGCGTCCGCCGGCATGAATCTGCGCTTTCACGACAACGACTTCGCTGCCTAGTTGTTTGGAGGCCTGATATGCCTCTTCTATCGTACGAGCGACGATACCGCGGGGAACTGCAACGCCGTACTTTCGCAATAATTCTTTTCCTTGATATTCGTGAATCTTCATTGGATCAAATAGACTCGAATGGAATTGATGTTGTGAACGTTCGGCAGTGTAGCTGTCGTAATAGTCGACTGCAAGGCAAGCGATCGATCAGGGATGATTAGCTCGTCTGCTGTTCTGAGAATGTTTCAGGGTTTACTTTTAGTCACATGACAACGATGCAGCGGTCTGACACGGAGGTCCCATTCCCACCAGCTCCGCCATCATTTTGAGGACCATTCGCACCGGTGAACAAGTTCAAGGAGGTGTCGTATGTCTGAAGTCATTGTTACTTCGCTGAGCAACCTGCAAAACGAAGTTAGGTATGGACGCGATCACAAAATGATCACGGACGAGCCGCTTGAAGCCGGTGGTAATGACGCAGGACCGGATCCTTATACATTGCTGCTGTCGGCGCTCGGGAGTTGTATCTCGATGACGACGATCTTATATGCGCGACGCAAAGGATGGCCGCTTACGAAAGTGACTGTGCGACTGCGGCAGGGACGAATATACGCTGAGGACTGTCAGGAATGTCCGGCAGATGCTGACGGCTTCATTCATAAGATCGAGCGGGCAGTGAAATTTGAAGGAGAGCTGACGGAGGAACAGCTTAGTCGATTACAGGAGATCGCTCACAAGTGTCCTGTGCATAGGACACTGACTTCAAGAATTGTGATCTCAGAAATGTAATCTCAGTTTTGAGATCTGAAATTCAACTCGAACGCAAAAGCTGCTAGCCGACAAAGAAAAAGATCTCAGATCTAAGTCGGAGATCTGAGATCTTACGAGGAAAGACTGGTCGGGACGACTGGATTCGAACCAGCGACCTCACGCACCCCAAGCGTGCGCGCTACCAGGCTGCGCCACGTCCCGTGTTGCTTCTAGTATCGTTGCGGAGGCTCAATTGTCAAATCGATAGGTCCTAAACGTCGTATAGGGTCCTACCCCTTCTTCCCTTTTTCTAATATCGCCAGTAGGTCGCGTAGCTCCGCGGCAATGCGTTTTAAGCCCTCACGTTCTTCAGCAGTGCTGCCTACGACCGAACGCGTGAATGTCTTCTTGGGGTGCGTTGTATCGCCATCCAATTGCGGAACGTCAGTCGCTCCATCATCGACCGCCTTCAATCGACCACCACCACGCAGCTCATGCGTCAATCGCTTCTTCGCTCCCGCGATTGTGTACTGATCTTCATAAAGGAGCTCCTTTATTCGGAGCGCCATTTCAACGTCGCGTTTTCTGTAGACACGCTGACCCGCACGATTCTTCTGCGGGGCCAGCATCGGAAACTCTGATTCCCAGTAGCGGAGCACGTGCGCTTGCACACCAGCGAGTTCGCACACCTCACCGATCTTAAAGAAGAGCTTCTCGGGTATGGCTACGGCAGGACGGGTCATACGTTAAAGCCTCGTCAACACTTGTTAACCTGACTGGTTCGGGAAAATGAGACAAACGTGGGCGAGTGAATTACCACTGGCCTAACGGCGCCATGTTACCCGTGCGAACTTTCGCGTGTCAATACTTACACTTAGCAGCTCTAACTTAAAACTTTTTCTTAAAAGTATCGCTTTATGTGTCCGATAGGCTTTAGCTTGTCGGAAGGTGCTACAGATTCAACTTCTTCAGCAGTCTGTGCCGTGTCACTAGTATTCAGATCCTGGCAAGTTCCTGAAAGAAGTTGAACCTGTAGCACCTTCCGACAAGCTAAAGCGTATCGGACATCAGATCGGCTATAATCCGGCTCTCGCGTGACAACACTGGAGGATACTGCCAAGCCGTGACAACTTCGCCAACCGTTTTCCGCCTCGCCTCACGACTCGAGGAGGTTGGCTTTTCTGACATCGTCAAAATTAGAAACAAGGTGATGGAGCTACGGGCGCAGGGAGCAGCTGTCTACCAATTCGAAGGCGGCGAGCCTTTCATGCCAACGCCGGACGCGATCAAAGAAGCACTGAAACGCGCTGTCGATGAAAACAAAACTCGGTATGCGCCATCATCCGGAATAACAGAACTGCGACAGGCACTCGCGTCGAAGGTTCGCGAAAAAAATCGTCTTCCTGCCGAAGAAAGCGACGTCATTATTCTAAATGGGGGTATGCAAGGATTGTTCGGCGCTTTTCAATCGACGATCAATCCAGGTGACGAAGTTCTTCTCTTTTCTCCTTACTGGACTCCAATAAAAGATCTCATCGCCCATTGCCAGGGGCGCATCGTGCTCGTACCAACGCGAGAGGCACGTACCGCAGGTTTCAAACAAACACTCGCCCGCTATACAACGGGTCACACGCGTGCGATCTATTACAACACTCCGCAGAATCCTTCAGGTGTCGTGTTCACTCGCGAAGAGGCGATACAGGTGGCGGAGTTTGCGAGAGAGCGGGACCTGATTGTCATCGCTGACGAGGCTTACGAAGATCTCATCTACGACGGTGAGCACGTCTCAATCGCTTCACTCGACGGAATGTGGGAGCGAACCATAACGTCATTCACTTTTTCGAAGTCGTATGCAATGACGGGTTGGCGGCTTGGTTATGCGATCGCCACTGAGCCGTGGATGACGGGCTTGCGCAAAACAACACTCTATTCGTCAAACGGGGTTTCGACACCTACTCAGTGGGCCGGTGTTGCAGCACTAGCGATCGACGAAGGAGTTGTGCGTTCTTATCGTGGCGAGTATCGCAGACGACGCGATTTACTTTTGTCAGGCCTAAATGAACTCGGCCTACCGTGTGAAAAACCTGCCGGCGCGTTTTATGCATTTCCTGACGTCACTCGAATCAGTAAGGACAGCCGTGAAGCTGCGGAGATTTTTCTCGAGCGCGCTCAAGTTGCTGCCGTTCCTGGTATTGTCTTTGGACCGGAAGGCGAGGGCCATCTTCGTTTCTCTTTCTCAACCACGTTGGAAACAATTGAAGCCGGTCTCGATTCGCTGCGTCGTAAACTTTAAAAGGTGTAGACGATCGGATGAAGGACGAACTCGACCGACAGAGACACGCACAATCTTCACGCCGCACGCTCAGTGAATTCGAATTTATCCGAACCCTCCGACAACAGGTCCCTGTTCGCGATCAAACATCCCTCAGTCTCGGCATCGGCGACGATGCGGCAGTCATCCGTTCACATCCCGGCAGAGATATTCTTATCTCTACTGATCTGCTTGTAGAGGATGTCGATTTTCGCAGGACAAGCACAACCCCCACGCTGCTGGGACACAAATCTCTCGCGGTTTCGCTTTCCGACATTGCAGCTATGGGGGCGCGTCCACGTTGGTCGCTTGTCTCAATTGGCGTGCCCGAAGACATTTGGGAAACCAATTTTGTCAAAGACTTCTATAGCGGACTGCTTTCTCTGGCATCACATTATGACGTCCAATTGATTGGCGGCGATACGTCTTCAACGCCCGAGAAGATCGTGATCGATTCAATTATTCTGGGAGAGTGCGGCACTGATCTAGCGGTAACGCGCGGTGGTGCGAAACCTGGAGACCAGATTTTCGTAACTGGATATTTAGGGGGCGCTGCCGCCGGTTTACGTCTGATTGAACGAGGCGCGCATCTTCCCAGCGATCCGTCAGAGGACTTACATTTGATCGATCATGTAATGCTGAGACAACTTCGACCTGAACCGCGCGTCGGTTGGGGGATAGTGCTGGGTCAGGAGCGATTGGCGACTGCGATGATTGATATCAGCGATGGCTTATCGTCTGATCTGAACCATCTGTGCGTGGAAAGCAAAGTCGGAGCATTACTCGATTCATCTCTCATCCCAATTGATAAACAGGTCGCGGATCTTTGTGGGCGGAGGGCGTTGGATCCGCTCCAGCTCGCATTACACGGTGGTGAAGATTTCGAGTTGGTGTTCACCGTCAGTCCAAATAACGTTTCGCGATTACCGCGCCGAGTCGATGGCGTTTCGATAACGCATATCGGAGAAATTCGTGACGCGACTGAGGGAATAAGAATTTCGGAAGGTTCTCGGGTGTGGGAGCTGAAGCCGGGCGGCTGGCGCCACTTTTAGTCAGGAGTAGGAGCAGCAGGCAGGAGCAGGGATCATTTGCCATATCTCATTTGACATTTTTCATTTGCCATTTTTGCGGCCGGCTACTCGACTTTTGAAATGACAAGTGGACAACGTCAAATGAGATATGGCAAATGATTCTTGGTCCTGCCTGGTGCCGCTGCTCCTGTCTGTGTAATCTGTGGATAGGATTTGGTCATGCTCAAGTTCAGGAACACGCTCAGCGGTCGAATAGAAGAATTTCACCCGATGCGAGAGGGTGAAGTTCGTTTCTATTACTGCGGCCCAACTGTTTGGGACTACGGTCACATCGGTAATTTCCGATCCGCCGTGGCCGCAGACGTGCTTCGACGTTACCTCAAGTTCAAAGGTTACAAAGTTACGCACGTCATGAATATCACGGACGTCGAAGATCGAATCATCGCAAAGTCGCAAGCGGCCGGCTTAACAATCGACGACTACACCGCGAAGTACATCGAGGCGCTTTGGGAAGACTTCGATGCTCTGGGCTGCGAGAGGCCCGACGTGGTTCCGAGAGCCACACGTCACATTCCAGAAATGGTCTCTTTAATTGAAAAGTTACTCGAGACCAACCACGCCTATCGGTCGGACGGGTCCATCTACTATCGCATTGCTTCTTTTCCTGATTACGGGAAGCTTTCCAAGATCAACTTCGCAGGCAACATTACTGGTGGTAGCGAACGTATCGACACGGACAAGTACGACAAAGAAGACGCTCGGGATTTCGCGCTGTGGAAAGAACCCGCGTCGGATACCGAGCCAGCGTGGGACACGGAGATCGGTCGCGGACGTCCAGGGTGGCACATCGAGTGTTCAGCCATGTCGATGAAGTATCTCGGCGAAACGTTTGACATTCACGCGGGTGGTATCGACCTCGTGTTTCCACATCACGAGAATGAGATTGCGCAGAGTGAAGGCGCGACGGGAAGACAATTTGTTCGTTACTGGATCCACTTTGAACATCTGAAAGTGGAAGGCGAGACCATGTCGAAGTCGAAAGGTAACTACTACACGTTTCGTGACATCACTGCGAAAGGATTCTCACCGACTGCGATCAGATATTTTCTGCTGAGTGTGCCGTATAACAAACAGCTTAATTTCACGTTCGACGCGCTGGCGGGTGCTGAGAAAACTGTCAATAGCCTGCGCGATTTCCGTGCACGTCTCAGCGAAGCGAAAACTGAACCCGGCTTGAACGCTTCGCTTCACGAGACTGCCGAGAACGCGTTGAAGGAATTCGAAGAGGGCATGGATGACGACTTCAACACGTCGGTAGCACTGGCGACCGTTCACGATCTATCACGTGTGGTGAACACTGCTCTGGCTCGCAAACAAGTCAAAGCAGAAAATCAGCGCGAGCTACTCGCAGTTTTGGATCGCTTCGACTCCGTACTGAATATCTTCGGCAGCGACCAGCGTGAAATGCTGGACAGTGAGGTTCAATCGCTGATCGATGAGCGGCAGGAAGCACGGCGGCGGCGAGACTTCACACGCGCAGACGAGATTCGGGTGGAATTATCAAACCGCGGCATTGTGCTTGAAGACACGAAAGATGGCGTTCGCTGGAAACGCAGATAACCTAGTGTTCGATATGCTTCAGCAAAACAGTCAGTACCGAAACGCGGTAGCGTCGGGTCGTCTTTAGTGTTGAGTGTGCTGCGAATCGACCCGACGCTACCGCGTTTCGGTACTGACTGTTTTGCTGAAGCATCGGACATTAAATCCATGAATCCTGTCACCCTCGAAACGGATCGTCTGTTACTTCGCATGTGGCGCCTTGACGACTTTGAGCCTTACGCGAAGATGTGCGCCGATCCAGAAATCATGCGCTACCTGGGTGGAAGAACTTTCGATCGTCTCGAAGCGTGGCGTCACATGGCGTTCATAGTCGGTCATTGGGAGTTGCTCGGATATGGACACTTCGCCGTCGAAGAAAAGAGTAGTGGAAAGTTTGCCGGACGGATTGGATTTCTCAATCCCGCAGGTTGGCCCGCCTTCGAGATTGGCTGGACCTTGGGACGCGAATTCTGGGGCAAAGGTTATGCTACCGAAGGAGCTCGTCGTGCACTACAGTACGCCTTCAACGAACTAGACAAAGCGCACGTGATCAGCCTCATTCATCCGGAGAACAAAGCTTCCATTCGGGTGGCCGAACGACTCGGCGAAAAACCAGAGGGCAAAAGTGAACTGATGGGCCACGACGTCTTAATCTATGGAATCGACCGACCCTCAAGTTGATAACAACAAACTAATCAACATTCTCCAGCTCGCCTATTCTGGTGAACTCGCTGCCGGTTACGCATATCGTGGGCACTGGCGCTCGCTCAGCGATAGAGACGACCGGGCCCGAGTGAAATTGATTGAGGAAGAAGAGTGGCATCATCGCAAACTCGTCGGGGAAATGTTGGAAGCTCTGAGGGCTGGACCAGATAAACATCGTGAACTGCGAGCTAACGTCGTTGGACGCGTGCTTGGGTTTTTGTGTCATGTGAGCGGGTGGCTTGCGCCGATGTACGGAGCCGGAAGACTCGAAAGCAAGAACATTGTCGAGTATGAAACCGCAGCGCGTTACGCACGTGATTGTGGCCGAACGGATTTTGTCGACTGCTTGTTGACGATGGCGGAAGTTGAATGGGAACACGAGCGGTTTTTTCGATCGTGTGTGTTGCGGCACCGGCTCGGTAGACACTTAACGATCTGGCCGGCACCTCCCCCAAAGGAAAGCATTCGAATCTCGTTTCAGATGGAAGATGTCTCAGTAATGAAAGACAGCAACCAGCAAGCGATCTCCTTACAGAACGGCAGCGAAGCGACCGCTTTCAATTAACCAGGAATTCAACGGACGTTGAAAGCGGTCGCTTCGCTCCCGTTCTTTACGGCTACCACTACTTCCGGATTCGGTTGACGCGGAACTCACATGCACAAAATCACCGTGCTTCTTCAGCTTTTATTGCTACTCATCGTTCTTTCCTTTTCCGCTTCTGCTCAAGGAGTCAATAGCAAAAAACTCGCCAGTGAAGTCAGGACCGAATTTCTTCATGCCTGGAATGGTTACAAGAAGTACGCCTGGGGACACGATGACCTAAAGCCACTCTCGAAGACATATCACGACTGGTATGCGCAATCACTCTTGATGACACCCGTTGATGCGCTCGACACGATGATCATCATGGGCATCACTCCAGAAGCTGAGAGCACACGCCGCTACATTGTCGACAACCTCTCCTTCGACAAGGATATTTCAGTACAGAACTTTGAAATCACCATTCGTCTCCTGGGTGGACTTCTCACGAACTATCAACTCACCGGTGATAGACGACTACTGACATTGGCAGAGGATCTTGGAAAGCGGTTACTGCCCGTGTTCGCGTCTCCGACCGGTATGCCGTATCGCTTCGTCAATCTGCGCAGCGGTCAAGTGCGTGGTCCAGTGAGCAACCCGGCCGAAACTGGCACGCTCCTCATCGAGTTTGGAACTCTGAGCAAGCTAACGGGAAATCCGATCTTCTATGAGAAAGCCAAACGTGCTCTGGCAGAAACATATCGGCGGCGTTCCGCCATCGGGCTGGTGGGCGAATGGATAAATGTCGAGACTGGTGAATGGACCAATCCCGACAGTCACATCAGTGGCGCGATTGATAGTTACTACGAATATCTCTTGAAGTGCTGGAGACTGTTCGGCGATCAAGAGTGCAAGGAGATGTGGCAGGAAAGCGAGCGTGCGATTCAAAAATATCTTGCGGATAGTCAAAGCACTCACGGAACGGTACCAGCCAACAAACGGCAGCCAGCCTTAAATTGGATGCGAGGTGAGCTGTGGTACGGACATGCTGACATGAAGACGGGCGTGCGAACTAAAACAACTTATGGCGCACTCGACGCTTTCTTTCCAGCGGTGCTCGCTCTGTCGGGTGATCTTGAACGCGCAAAGCTCTTGCAGGAATCATCGTTCAGGATGTGGAACAAACACGGAATCGAACCTGAAGAGTTTGATTACAAAGAGAACAAGACAGTTTCCGCTGGCTATCCGCTGCGCCCCGAGATAGTTGAATCCACTTACTACCTGTATCAATACACACGCGACCCATACTACTTACAAATGGGTGAAAAGCTCTGGCGCGATTTCGTGAAGTACTGCAGGACCGATGAAGGTTATGCAGCGTTGAAGAGTGTGGTCACTAAAGAAAAGTCCGACGGAATGCAAAGCTTTCTATTTGCTGAAACATTCAAATACTTCTACCTGCTCTTCGCGCCGCCACAGACACTGAACTTCAAACAGGTCGTCTTCAATACCGAAGCTCATCCGATTCGAAAGACTTGGTGAAGCAAGTAGTCAGTGCGAGTAAAGCGGTGATTCAACTCGTCGAGAATTGCAGGGCTGCCCGCTCGACTCTCATCACCCTGAAGCTTAAGTCCCACAATTTAAGCTGAGAAAGATTTCAGGTTGGGAAGGTGGCTTGCCCCCGCTCGACTTCTTACAGAGGTTCGCGTCGAGCAAGGCTGCGGGAGTTGTGGATAGGTCTTACAGGCGGTGAAACCCGTAAGACCTATCGACCTATCTGACTGAACCCTACTTGTAATCCACGCCCAAA
>DATBSH010000469.1:0-3545 GCA_036559885.1 Pyrinomonadaceae bacterium | reverse complement strand
GTAAGACCAAGAGTGCTTTTGTGTTTATTTCGTGTGGTTTCGTGGATCGTTCTTCTGCGCGAAAAAAAGATCCACGAATTCACACGAACGCTACCGCGAGGTGGTCCTGACTCCATGCCAGAGATCTGAGTTTTGCAAGAGGCTCTTCAGCTTGTCGTCGGACAGCTGAAGCGTATCGGCCAGAAGCGCGGGGGTAAACCGCCCTTCCTTACCTGCAATTAATTTCCAAGCCTGCAATTCATTTCCAATTGAATTCGAGTTGAGTAGTTGCGCGTCGTCACTTCGATCCCAATTGCTCGAACAAAAACGCATAAATGTCCGCCCTCTGTTCGTTTTGTTGCCGCTTCGTCGAATTGAAGCCGTGCCCGGCGTCGTAGTCAATGCGAAGCAACACAGGCTTGCCGCTGCTCGTTGCTGCCTGCAGTCGCGCGGCCATCTTTCCAGACATCCAGGGCTCGACGCGTGGATCGTTGGCTCCCGTCGTCAACAATACCGCCGGATATTTCACCCCGTCCTTTACTTTCCGGTAAGCATCCATTTCATAAAGCGCCTTGAATCCCTCTTCAGTCTTGACCGAACCGAACTCGGGAATATTAGGAACGCCGTTAGACGTGGTCTCAGCACGCAACGCATTGTTAACACCAACATTGTCGATGGCCGCGCCAAACAAGTCAGGTCGTTCGACAATGGAGTTGCCAATCAAGATACCGCCCGCGCTTCCACCCTGGCCGGCGAGATGCTCTGCACTCGTGTATTTCTCCTTGATGAGATACTCAGCGCACGCAATAAAATCTTTCCATGTATTTGGTTTCGTTTTTTCTTTACCGGCGAGATGCCACTCTTCACCGTATTCGCCACCGCCGCGCACACCCGCCAGTGCTATCACTCCACCACGCTCGAGCCAGGGCAGGAAGTTTGATGCGAAGAAGGGCTCCGTATTGTTTATGCCATACGCTCCATAACCATTCAGCAGAGTCGGATTAGAGCCGTCGCGCTTCAGGCCCCGTTTGTAAAGAATAACCAAAGGAACCATCGCGCCGTCGTAACTCTTTACTTTGACTGACGTGGATTCAATGCTCGACATGTCAATCGGAATTGGCGGCACAAGCCCTACATCCGTTGCGGCTTGTGTTTTTGGATCGAAGGCGAAGTAAGCCGTCGACTTGGTCCACGAGGTCAGACCGAACAGCAGACCTTCCGTTTGCTGATCGGTCCAGCCGATGGAAGCTGTGCCTTCGTACGGCAATTTAATTTTTTGCGGCGCGCCGCCTTTGTAATCTACCCGCCAAAGTCTTCCAACTCCGGCGTCGAGCGTTTGCACGTAGAGGGCGTCCTTTGCTGTTCCAAAGAAAGTAACCACGGCTTCGCTGGTGGGAAACACCGTCTCAGCTTTCGCTAAATCGGGTTGAGACAGACTGATGTGGATAACTTTGAAGCGTGGTGCGTTCTTATAAGTGAGGAGGTACAAATCATCGCCGTGGATATCGGTGTTCGAGATGTCATCATCAAGTGAAGCAAACTTTCGCCACGGTATCGGTGTTTCAGTGAGCTTGTCTACGGTCGTCACGTAGTATTCGGAATTAGGTGAGACACCCGAATTAACGACGGCAAAAACATATTTTGATCCGATAGGAACAAAGGCGAATGGCAGCGGCGTCGTCTCCATCTTGATGTTTGGATTTACTTCGTAGCCAAAGATCGCCTTATCTTCGTCGGGATTCGTTCCCAAGACATGCAGGAAGACGCGACTCTTTTGATATAGGTCAGTTGGTGGCGCACCTTCCGCGAGTTTCTGCAGACGGTTGTAAAGAAACGAGTGATTGTCAGGCAGCCAGGCGCCAGCGCCGAACCGCGCGCGATCAATGCGCTCGCCCATGTCCTTTCCGGTAGCGACTTCGATGACACGCATCTCACCCTGCTCGGAACCACCAACTGAGATTGTGTAGCTAACGTACTTCCCATCGAACGAGGGATTGTAGGAATCGATCGAGTAACGCTTGCCCGGAGAAGAAAGTTTGTCGGGGTCAACCAGCAGACGCTCAGCGCCTTTGAAGCCTTCGCGCACGTAGAGCCGTCGATCATTTTCGCCCGGTGCCAATCGATAATAGAAGTACGAGTTACCGGCGCGCTGAACTCCCGACACACGCACGCCCGTTTCGCTCAACTCCTCGAAGCGTTTCAGCAATTGCGCACGCATCGGCAGACGGTCGAGGTAAGCTCTCGTGTAGTCGGCCTGCGCTTTCATCCAGGCAGTGGTCTCAGGACTCTTCGCGTCTTCCATCCAGCGATACGGATCGGCGATCTTGGTTCCGAAGTATGTGTCAGTAACGTCGCGAACAGTAGCTTTAGGTGGCCCATCCTGTGCTGAAGTGGCAGGTGCGAGCGAAAGCAATATGAAAACGAAAAGAATGAATCGCGAGTGTCTCATGGCGGAACTCCTTTAGCGCTGGGCGGTAGAATTGATGCTTGTTTGATGCGCGACAAAAATGGCTCTGGGGTGCCTCGCCTTTTACGCCAACTCAATATCGAAGTCAAACTGCACACTCCGTTAGGAGTGCAATGTTTATAGCTCGCGCACGCGAAAACGATTCGCGCTCCGTCAGGAGTGCAATGTTTATAGCCAGCAAGCGAGAAACATTTTCGCACTCCGTTAGGAGTGCCATGTTTATGAATCGAACACACTACGACACTCCGTCATGAGCGCGATGTTCGCAGCCACAAATAATGTCTTCGACTTCTACCCAACTCGAATGAGCCAACATTGCACTCCTGACGGAGCGCGGAATATTCTGTTGGTACCAAGGCTATAAACATTGCACTCCTAACGGAGCGGAAGGCATTGGCTAGTTCCGCAGCTCATGCAGCAGGCATCGTTCATCGTGATATCAAATCTGAAGTGTTTGACGCCATCATTCTCTCTTTGAATCTGTGTAATCGGCGAAATCTGTGGATAGATTCCTATTCAGTCGTGAGACGCGGCCAAAAGATAACTGCCTCTAGTACTACTTCGTGCGCACGTTAAATCCGATCTGTTTACGTGTGGGAGTTGGCTGCTCGTTCAGTCTCTTAAGCTCATCGAATATAACTTTGAGGTATTTGTCATGCGTCGACAGTTTTCGAATAACCGCCGCGAACTTTCGATTCAGTTCCTCATTTGTTTCCAACATCTGCCTGAGCTTCACAAACGCACGCATGATTGTGATGTTGACGTCGATTGCGCGTTCGCTATTTAGAACACTCGATAACATTGCGACGCCTTGCTCAGTGAATGCGTACGGTAATGAACGCCGACCGCCTCGTCCCTTTTTTGAGGTTGCAATTTGCAACCTCAAAGCTTCACCTTCAGTTTTTGTAAGTCGAAACATGAAGTCCTCCGGAAACCGTTTGCGATTGCGAGAAACCTGCTGGTTTAGACGCTTGGTCGGAACTTCATACAACTCAGCCAGATCCTCATCGACCATCACCTTCTGGCCGCGAATCAAATATATCCTGCGTTCGATGAGTTGAACGGAAAGTGTGAGACTACTGATTGTGAGTTTCTTTGT
>DATBSH010000468.1:0-15897 GCA_036559885.1 Pyrinomonadaceae bacterium | reverse complement strand
AAGCTTCAATGTGATGGAGGTGAGCGGGGGCAAGCCACCCTTCCTAACCTGAAATTTAGCGAGTCTTAACTTAGAGGCTGCACAGAGAAATCAATTTACGAGGCGCTTCGAATTTCCAAAAAACCCCTTCGGATAAATATTCATGATTGACGATTTCATTCAGCAACACAAAACCCTCGCATCAGCAATTCCGGATCTAGTCCTGGAGTTCGTCTCGACACTCGAGACACGTCGGGTGGCACCAGAAGCAACGCCTGCCGAACTAGTCGAATTGTTTGATGAGCCCTTTCCTGAGACGGGAATTCCAATTGATGAGATTCTTCGCCGGTTTAGAACGGAGATCGCGCCAAACGCGATGGGCGTGCCCAGTCCCCGTTACTTTGGCCAGTTCAATCCGACTCCACTGCCGATCGGCGTTTGGGCCGACACTCTGTCTTCCACTTTGAATCAAAACGCAGGCGCGTGGCGTAACGGACCGACGTCAGCGACGATCGAAGCCCGTGTGCTGCGGTGGTTATGCGAGTTGCTGGGTTACGGACCGGACAGTTTCGGAACGCTCGCAAGCGGTGGGTCCGAAGCGAATCTGATCGCACTGAAGTGCGCCCGAGACAACGCTCACCGCGACATTAAATCCGACGGTCTTCACGTGGCAGGAGGCGATCTGGTTATCTACGCTTCCGAGCAGTGCCACTATTCGATCGAAAAGAGCGCCGACATGCTTGGGCTCGGGCGCAACAGCGTGCGAAAGATATCCACCGATTCGCAGTTCCATGTGCAGCTTGACGCGTTGCAGCGAGAGATTAGCAATGACCGACAGGCAGGAAAAATCCCATGCTGCATCGTCGGTGTTGCTGGTGCTACCTCGTCAGGCGTGCTCGACTCGTTAGACGAGTTGGCCGTAATCGCGCGTGAAAACAAGTGTTGGTATCACGTCGATGCTGCTTACGGCGGCGCGCTGGCGTTTTCGGACCAACATAAAGTGAAGCTGCGCGGCATCGAGCTGGCAGATTCAATCACAATCGATCCGCACAAATGGATGTTTGTGCCTTTTTCATGTGGCGCGACTCTCGTTCGTGATGGTAAGCGCGTTCTGCGTGATGCGTTCGACATCACGGTTGAGTACCTCGCGGAAGATCGCGGTGGCGCTGACGTCGAGTTTGATTTTTTCCGTTATGGTCAAATGGGGACGCGGCGTTTCAATTCGTTGAAGCTCTGGATGTCGCTGAAATTCATGGGTCGAAAGGGATATGCGCGAGTCGTTGAGAGGCAGATCGAGTTGACGAATCATCTCGCGGAGCGAATGGAACAGCTGGACGATTTCGAGAGAGTTAGTCCAGTCGAGACTGCGGTATGTTGCTTTCGTTTCGTTCCAAAATCTTATGGTCAGCTGAATGACGCCCATCTCGACGCCCTGCAAGGCCGATTACAACAGGTGATTGAGCGTAGCGGTGAAGCGTGGTTAACGACGACTGTTTTGCACGGAAGGCGCGTCATGCGTGTGAACGTTAATAGCTTTCTGACTGAACAACGCCATATCGACGATTTGGTAGAATTGCTGCAACGCGCAGGGAAGACGCTGGCACAGTGAATGCGCATTACTGTCGACTCGCGTTCAAGGGTGAAAAGCTCCCCAAGGCGCGTCGAAAGGCAGAACCGTTTTAGGTGTTTTGCCTTCCGTTTTCAACTTTAGTAGCAGCACAACGCTCAGCATGAGATTCATAACACTGGTAGTCGCTTTCATCATATTTCTGTGTAGCGGCTCAATCGTTTTCGCTCAAACAGGGCCACGCTCCTTGCCGGCAATCACCTCTCAACAGCAGTTCGACACCCTTGCGGTCACTTACGACGCAGACACTCCTTACGCGCTGCCACACGTTCTGTTTGTTATCGACCGGAAGAATGGAAACAAGATCTATTACGTCAACACAAAGCGTTACAGCTTTCACAAAGATTTTGTGAACGGCACTTACTTGTCGCTCGAGCGTGGACGAGAGTTTTTTGAGAACAACTACCTGAAGCCAAACCGCCGGTTCATCCTCGGCACTATCGCCTACCAAACTCCTGTTCGAAAGTGGACGTTCGAATTCTGGGAAGGAGATCTGATTCCAGCAGATCAGATCCAAATCGCCGGCGATGTCATCAACAAGACGTTCTTTACACGCGTCGCCTTTAAACCAAACTCGTTGCGACAAGACGAAGCATCGAAATCGGTGCCAAACACAGACCGCGTCTTGCAGAGTGAGATTGCGAGCAGCCAGGAGTATCAGGCGCTGAACCTTGCAAAAGGCCTGGGCCGTATTCACATCATTCCCAGGCTCGATGACCACGTCGAGATCGGCTTCAACGAAATTCTTGTGCTGGACGAGGTGCCAATTCAGCTGCCGCCGGTGGCAGGGATAATAACTTCGAAACCTTCGACCCCGCTTTCACATATTAATCTGCTCGCCAAAGGCTGGGGAATTCCGAATGCCTACATCAAAAACGCACCTGAACTATTGAAGCAATACGACGGTTGGTGGGTTTCGTTCGAAACCAAGCGCGACAACTATTCGATCAAGAAAGCTGACATGGATCAGTTGCGAGAGTATCAGCGAAGACTTGCTGAACGCACTGATTTGATGAAGCCGCGCTTTTCGTTGGAAGAAAAAAGACTGCTGAGCCTGTCACAACAGAGAGCGGCATCGAGTATCGCTTTCGGTGGAAAGTCGGCAAATCTTGGCGAGGTGATGAAGGCGAGAATCCCAGGCATTGTCGTACCGAATGGCTTCACAATTCCGTTTTACTACTACGACGAGTTCATGCAACAGAACAAATTCGATGAGGAGATCGATGCGCTGCTGAATGATAAGAAGTTTGTGCACGATCCTGCGTACCGAAAACAAAAGCTGGCCGACATGCGCGAACGAATCAAGGGAGGTGAATTCGATCCGGATTTACGAGCCGAAATCCTGCAAAACGTCAAGGCAGAGTACGCCGGCAAAGGTTTGTTCGTTAGAAGCTCTTCAAACTCGGAGGATCTGCCGAACTTCAGCGGTGCTGGCTTGTACACAACCGTGCCGAATGTTCGCGGTGATAACGAGCTGATCGATGCCATCAAAACAGTTTGGGCTTCACTTTGGAACTTTGAAGCCTATGAAGCACGTGAGCGAGCGAACGTGGATCACTCGAAGATATTCATGGCTGTCTTGCTGCAGGAAGGAATCAACTCCGAAAGTTCCGGAGTAATGATTAGCGCCGATCCGTTCGATCCGGAGAATAAGGGCGCGATTTACATCAGCGCTAAACGCGGACTGGGTATCAAAGTCGTTGAAGGACAGCGGATCGCCGAACAGATTATTTATCGACCGCGAGCAAATGCGGTTCAGGTTTTGACTCGCTCGGCCGAGGACAGTCTGCTGACGTTCGACGAAAAGGGTGGCGTGAAGGAAGTGCCGATTACAGGCGAACGAGTTGTGCTGAAGGACGACGTTATTCGGCGTCTGGTTCGTGCGGCGACTGCAATCAAACGAGTCTTTGGCAGCCGCGATCAGGATATTGAATGGGCGTATATGAAAGGCCAGATCTACATAGTCCAGTCACGGCCCTTTATCAGGGGTGGCTAGTTCGGGCTGAGGGCGTTGCCCTTTAGTGCGGACGTTGAAAGAAGGTACAAGCTAATACTGGGAGCGCGGACGTCTCGTCCGCAATGAGCGAAGCGAACGGATTCTGCGCGACTGCATCGCGTTGCGGACGAGACGCCCGCGCTCCCAGTATTAAGTTGCTTGATTCACTTGATGTTGAACCTAAAGTTCATGCGTTACCTCGAACCAATTTGACAGACTAGGGTTCGGTCCGGTATAAGGCTCGGGCAATGTTTCGAACCACGCATCACGGCCATCATGCTTTCTGGCATCACCAGACTGGTGACGGGCCGTCGATCGTGTTTCGTATGCTGAAGAGCTAAAGGCGCAAACAACGATTTTTCTCGAACCCGCCACCAGAGAAGCTGGTGAGCGGGTTTTTTGTTTTGCGCCTTCTTTTGGAGTGCGGTGACTTGTCACCGCTTGGGTAGGTCGCGACTTGTCGCGACCGATCTGAATCGCACGGCGGCACCAAGGTGCCCGCGACCAAAGCGGCGACAAGTCGCCGCACTCCAAAGAACGGACCACTTATGCACCTTTCCAGAATTCCACCGGGAATGCGTTATTACGTCGGCGCACAAGCACGTCTGCGAAGGCGCGTGGAAGACACCGCCATGTCGGTATTTGAGAGATGTCGTTACGAGGAAATAACCACGCCCAGCGTCGATTACTACGTTTTATTCGAGCAGGGCATGGGAACGACTGAGGCTCAACGAAGCTTCCGATTCACTGATCATGACGGCAGACTCCTCGCACTGAGACCCGACGTAACGTCGTCCGTTGCCCGCGCGGCCGCAACGCTGCTGGCGGAAAGACCACGTCCTCTTCGTTTGTGTTACGCGGGGCCGGTGTTCAAGCAGCAATCACAATCGCCGGCGGAATGGCGCCGCGAGACTACGCAACTTGGTTGCGAGTTGATCGGCAGTGAAGGCGCGGACGCTGATTTGGAAGTCCTTCTTGTTGCTGCCGAGATCCTCAACCGGCTTGGTCTGTCGGGTAACTATTGCATCACCATTAACAATGTCGAGGTTTTCAACGGAATTCTCGAACAACTTTCTGTGGAGGCGGATGTTCAGGAGGACATCCGGCGTCTGGTCGATTCGCGTGCGCTTCCTGAACTCAGTCTCTACAGCTCGGGTGAAAACAAATATCGCGTGTTATCCCAACTTGTCCCGCTGTCAGGTAAGAGAGATGTGCTGGACCAGGCTGAGTGCTTAATTTCAAATCCACGGTCCAAAACTGCACTTGCACAACTACGGCAATTGTGGCGCGGGTTGGAGGCTAACGGCCTGGCCCAGTCGTTCGAAATTGATCTCGCCGATGTTGGTGGCCTCGATTATTACACGGGCTTGAGTTTCAAGATCTTTGTGAATGGTGCCGGTTCGCGGATTGGCCGCGGCGGACGTTATGACGGCTTGATTTCGAACTTCGGCAGGACCGAACCGGCAGTTGGATTTGTGCTCAACCTCGATGGTTTAACTGAGGTTCTTTCGGAACAACCGGCGGAGTAGGCGAATCTATGATCACGATTGCCATTGCAAAAGGTCGAATGCAGGACGACGCGCTCGCCCTACTCGCTCGCGCAGGAGTTTGCTTTGGATCGTCAAGCCTGCGCTGTTTAAGTTCTTCAGACGAGAGCGGCGAACACACAGCAATTTTTGTGAAACCTGCTGACGTGCCAGTGTACGTCGAATACGGAATAGCTGATTGCGGGATCGTCGGCCGCGACATATTGCTCGAGTCTGAAGCAGATCTTTTGCTGCCGCTGGATTTAGGAATCGCACAATGTAGGTTAGTGGTCGCAGGCCGAGCTGATGGAGCGCAGAACCGTGGAATGTTGCGCGTAGCGACGAAATACCCAGTTCTGACAAGCGACTACTTTGGTAAGCGAGGAACGCCGGTAGAAATAATTCGCCTGTCAGGCTCGGTTGAGTTAGCGCCAGCACTTGGGTTGGCTGACGTGATTGTTGACTTGGTCGAGACGGGGAGAACGTTACGCGAAAACGGTCTCTCAGTAATCGATGTGATTACCGAATCGTCTGGACGCTTCGTCGTGAATCGTGCGAGCTACCAGTTAAAGGCGAAACCAATTACCCAATTGCTAAACGCTCTAAACCAAGCGGTCAGTGGAGTACCCGCATGATTGAAATCGTCGACAAGAATGACTCGAATCGACGCGAGCAACGGCTGAAAGCCCTGCTGGCGCGAGGAGTTTCGTTTGACGGCGAGTTAATGGCTCAGGTCGGCGCAATTCTGGACGACGTCCGACAGCGTGGTGACGCAGCGTTGATTGCTTACACAGCTCGATTCGATGGCGTGGAGCTCGATCCTGAAGAGCTTCGTGTCAGCGAAGAGACCCTTCAGCATTCAGCTGCAAGAGCGGATCCGAAGTTCCTTGAAGCTTTGCGCCGCGCAATTCGTAACGTGCGGGAGTTCCATCAGCAACAACTCGAAACGTCCTGGGAGATGACAGCGCCCGGAATACTTCTTGGTCAGCGCGTAACACCGATTGAAAGTGTCGGACTGTACGTTCCTGGTGGAACGGCAGCCTATCCATCCTCAGTCGTGATGAATGTTGTGCCGGCCCAAATTGCGGGTGTGGAACGGATCGCTGTGACCACACCACCGCAAACTCTGAAGGACAATCCTGCTGTCGCCGCGGCATTAAAGGAGCTCGGCGTCACCGAAGTCTATCGAATCGGCGGAGCTCAGGCGATTGCGGCACTCACTTACGGAACGCACTCGATTCGACAGGTCGACAAGATTACTGGCCCAGGTAACCGCTTCGTTGCTGCCGCTAAGAAACTGGTGTTCGGTCTGGTAGGTATCGATTCGATTGCCGGACCAACCGAAGTCGTAATCATCGCAGACGAAAGCGCACGTCCGGAGTTTATCGCAGCCGATCTTTTGGCCCAGGCGGAGCATGGAGTAGACGCAGCAGTGGTTCTGATTACGACAAACCTGTCCCTGGCAGAAGCTGTGGTCAGGGAAATCGGCCGGCAGATTCGTTCGCTGGCGCGTGCTGACTTAATTCGCACGTCGATTGAAAGGTATGGGCTGATCTTAATCACCCACACGATTGATGAAGCTTACGAACTGGTTAACAGAATAGCCCCTGAGCATGTGCAAATCATGACGGATGCTGCTGATGAGGATGCAAAGAAGGTTCGTCACGCTGGGGCGATCTTCATCGGGGCTCAGACTCCTGCGGCTGTTGGAGATTATTTCGCTGGGCCGAACCACGTACTTCCCACGGGAGGTTCAGCAAGGTTTTCGTCAGCCCTTAGCGTCAAAGACTTTCTTAAGAGAACTAGTCTCGTAAGGTATTCGGCAGACGCGTTACGCGAGGCGGCTGAATCCATCGCCGCGCTCGCAACGGTCGAACGCTTGGATGCACATGCTCAATCAGCACTAATCCGTCTGAATCATCGTCAGAGCTAATAAACAATGCTTTTATCACTCAGCAAAATCAAACCAGGGGTGCGAGAGCTACGACCATACTCGCTTTCGGTTGACCGTGCGACCGTCAAGATCAACCAGAATGAAAATCCCTACGATTTACCAAACACCATCAAGGCGGAGGTAATACGACGCATCAGCGCGCGGACCTGGTCGCGATATCCCGAGTTCGTGCCAAGTGGATTACTGAAACGATTAAGTGAGTTTTCTGCGTGGCCGGCGCAAGGAATACTTGCGGGCAATGGGTCGAACGAATTGATTCAAGCTCTATTGATGGTAACGCTCGGTGAAGGCAAGACAGTGTTGATTTGCGAACCGACTTTTGCGCTTTACCGGCAGATCAGTGTTGTACTTGGTGCTGAAGTAAAAAGCATCCCGTTGAACTATCAACTGCAATTTGATCTCCCCGAGCTTCTTGAGAAGGTTCGCGAAGCGCGCCCCGATGTGACAATCATCTGTTCACCAAACAACCCGACTGGATGTGTGATTGAAGATGAACAGCTCGCAAAACTGCTGGGCGAATCAAGTGGCCTGGTTGTCATCGACGAGGCCTATCACGAATTCGCGGGCCACTCAGCGGCAACACTGTTGAATGACTTCACAAATCTCGTGGTACTGCGGACATTCTCTAAAGCGATGGCACTTGCAGGTGCGCGGGTTGGCTACTTGATGACGGCACCTGAATTGGCGCGGGAAATAGCCAAAGCGGTCCTGCCCTACAACATTAACGTCTTTTCGCAGACGGCTGCCGAAGTCGCGCTCGAGATGTATGACAGCGAGTTGCGTCCACTGATTGGCAATATTGTCGCAGAGCGAGAACGGCTGTTTGCGGAATTGCAGAAGATCTCAGGCTTAACGCCCGTAGCATCGCACGCCAACTTCATGGTCGTTCGGTCGCGGATCAATCCCAAGCGAGTATTCGAAGAACTGCTCGAGCGGGACATTCTGATTCGTGACGTTAGCAGTTATCCGATGCTTCAGGACTATTTTCGCGTGACCGTCGGAACTCCGGTTGAGAATGATCTACTAATAAAGGCGCTGCGTGAGATTTTCCGAAGTGAGTAGCCAGGTTTCGCCTCAAATGTCTGAGAGTTCCACCTCTCATTCACACCGGGCTTCAGCCCGGTGATTAACGGCATGACGTGATTAGTGGAACCGTTTTAACGGTTTGCTCTTTTTCTCAAAGTACCGAGGATGGTTGAGTAAGAAGCAGTTCGTCACCAGCTAGACCGAGAAACCGTTGAAACGGTTCGTTGATCTGTCGCGACGCTGGATCACCGGGCTGAAGCCCGGTGTGAATGAGAGGTGGAACTTTGAGGCAAAGCTGGGTAGCCATGGCACACAGCGCGGGAGAAACGGTATGACAAGAGATTTGAGAGACTTGCGTGTGGCTGAAGTCCGACGACACACCAAAGAGACCGATGTACGCGTGTCATTGAATCTCGACGGTGGTGGGAAGTCGAGGATTTCAACCGGCCTACCGTTTCTCAATCACATGCTCGAACTACTTGCGAAGCACGCACTAGTCGACCTTGAGGTTGACTGCAAAGGCGATTTGGAGATTGACGATCATCATTCCGTCGAAGATATCGCGATTACGTTTGGTCAGGCGTTAAGCAGCGCACTCGGCGATAAGGCGGGGATTAGTCGTTACGGATCAGCGATTGTGCCGATGGATGAAGCCCTTTGCCGATGCGTTATCGATCTGTCAGGCAGATTCTATCTGGTTTACGAAGCAGAGACGCGCCGGCAGCGCATTGGAAACTTCTCCGTTGAATTAGCTGAGCATTTCTGGCGTTCACTAGCTGAGACGGCGAAATTCAACCTGCATATTGATTGTTTGCGCGGAAGAAATACGCATCACATCCTGGAGGGAACGTTCAAAGCATTTGCTCGCGCACTAAGACAAGCAGTCGAGCGTGATGCACGAGTGACGGGGATACCAAGCACAAAAGGATCATTGTAGATGCCTGCAGTCGCCATCATCGATTACGGAGTTGGCAACCTTCGCTCGGTTGAAAAAGCCTTTTGTGCGGTGGGTGTTGACGCAGTTGTAACGGCTGACAAAGAAACAATCCGCGCGGCCGAACGATTGGTTTTGCCCGGCGTCGGAGCTTTTTCTACATGCATCAGCGAATTGCGGCGTTCAGGTTTCGCCGATCTCGTCGGCGAACGAGTTCAAGTAGGAACACCCTTACTCGGCGTTTGTGTAGGAATGCAGATGCTCTTCGAGGAATCGTCTGAGTTTGGGCAGTCGAAGGGTTTAGGTTTTTTGAAGGGGCGAGTACGCAGATTTGGCGGGGGCTTGAATGTGCCGCATGTCGGTTGGAACCAAGTCAGCCCGACCGCGATTAACCCGCTGTTTACGGGTATACCAGCCGATTCATTTTTTTATTTCGTGCACTCCTATTATTGCGAGCCTGCAGAGGAAATAACGACTGTCGGCCAAACGGACTATGGAGTGCGCTTCGCTTCAGTCGTAGTTAAGCAAAATATATGTGGCGTGCAATTTCATCCGGAGAAAAGTCAGGCGGCCGGCCTCCAGTTGTTGAAGAACTTTGCATGCTTTGGAGTGCGGTGACTTGTCACTGCTTTTTATAGGTCGCGACTTGTCGCGACCACCTCGATCGCCGAGCGCCACCAAGGTGTTCGCGACCAAATCGGTGACGAGTCCCCGCACTCCAAAATACAAGAATGTTGGCAAAACGGATCATTCCTTGTCTCGACGTTGCGAATGGTCGAGTTGTGAAGGGAATTCGTTTCGTTTCGCTCACTGATGCGGGTGATCCCGTGGCTCAAGCGAAACGATATGAAGCGCAAGGCGCCGATGAGTTAACCTTCCTCGATATCACTGCATCTGCGGAAAACAGAGACATCGTAAAGGACGTTGTGCGCCGAGTCGCAGACGAGGTTTTTATTCCATTTACGGTCGGAGGAGGCCTGCGCACCGTGGAAGATGTAGCCGTCGTGTTGCGTGCGGGAGCGGATAAAGTCTCAATAAACACCGCCGCGATAGAGAATCCTGGTTTAATCGCCGGCACTGCGCAGAGATTTGGCAGCCAATGCATCGTAGTGGCGATTGATGCAAAGCGATCAAACGACGATTCACATTTCATGTGGCATGTTTATACGCACGGTGGTCGGCGTAACACTAATCGGTCCGCGGTTGACTGGGCGAAGGAAGCAGAGAGTTTAGGTGCAGGCGAGATTCTGTTGACGAGCATGGATCGCGACGGTACGAGGGATGGATATGATCTTGAACTAACCAGAGCGGTGTCGTCAGCTGTTCGGATCCCAGTGATTGCCTCTGGTGGGTCCGGAAAGCTGCAACACTTTTATGATGCGTTCACAGAAGGCGGCGCAAGCGCAGTCCTCGCTGCCTCGTTGTTTCATTATGGTGAACTTTCAATTCCTGAGACGAAGGATTATCTGAAGAGTCGTGGCGTAAACGTGCGATAGGTGATTGGAGATATGTTGTGAATTTCGACGAGAATGACTTAGTTCCTGCAGTAATTCAGGATGCAGAAACCAAAGACGTATTAATGCTCGCTTACATGAATGACGAGAGCTTACGTCGAACTCAGGAGACGAGAGAGACGTGGTTTTGGTCCAGGTCAAGAGGCGAACTTTGGCACAAGGGTGCCGTATCGGGTAACACGCAGAGCGTTATCGCTATGTTTGTTGACTGTGATCAGGATGCGGTGCTTGTACGTGTACGGCCGAATGGTCCGGCTTGTCACACGGGCGAGAGATCCTGCTTTCATCAGTCTGTTCTGCCGGAGAGGGTGCCCGGTCCTCTCGCCGCTACTGACAACTTAGGGCGCGAGCTTGAGAAGTTGTATGAGGTTATTGAGAGTCGGAAACGCGAACGGCCCGAGGGTTCCTACACTTCTTATCTGTTTCAAGAGGGCATCGACAAGATACTCAAGAAGGTTGGCGAAGAAGCTGCCGAAACACTGATAGCCGCGAAGAACGAAAACCAAGAAAATTTTGTCAGCGAAGTGGCTGACTTGATCTACCACCTGGTTGTATTGCTCTCCGCGCGCAACACCAAGTTGAATGAAATTGCTTTGGAACTCGCTCGTCGCGGACATCAACAAGTGACCAATGGCAACAAACCAATCTGAGTTACAAGCGCTACTGGATTTCGCAGTTGGCATCGCTCGCGACGCCGGTGAGATCACGCTGAACTACTTTCAGCGGGCGCCCGAAATAGCTACGAAAGCAGATGGAAGCTTCGTTACTATCGCTGATCGGGAAGTTGAAGCTTACTTGCGCTCAGCAATCCTCAGGCGATTTCCCGACGATACGATTTTCGGTGAAGAAGAGGGTGAAACGACGGGCAAGTCAAATCGGCGATGGATAATCGATCCAATTGATGGCACCTTCGCGTTTGTACATGGTGTGCCTTTTTACGGCGTCCTGATCGCAATCGAAACTAATGGCGAACAAATCGTGGGGGTGGCGAACGTTCCTGCTCTAAAGGAAATAGTTTATGCGGCAACCGGTCTCGGCTGTTTTTATAACGGCCGAAATGCAACGGTGTCGACGACGACCAAACTTGAAGACGCGCTATTGCTCTGCACAGATTTCAATAGCTGCGCGGGTTACGGATTTGGTCCTGCTGTGGCGGAACTACAAACACTTGTGAAGAACAATCGGACGTGGGGCGACTGTTACGGTTATCTTTTAGTGGCGACCGGACGCGCAGACATAATGCTGGATCCGGTAATGAATCTGTGGGACTGTGCCGCATTGAAACCGATTGTTGAGGAAGCTGGTGGCACGTTCACTGACTGGCACGGCGTCAAGACAGCGAACGGTGGAAACGCGATTGCGACCAACGGAAAACTGCTTCCGGCTGTGATGCGTGTGATTGGGGCCTGAGGGAGTTACTCGCAATAAACCATCAGGTCAGCGACAACAAATGGTTATTATTCCCGCGATAGATTTAAAGGAGGGTTGTTGCGTCCGACTGGCACAAGGTCAGAGGGATACTGCCAAGGTCTATCATCAGGCTCCCGTCGCTGTGGCCAAAGAGTTCGTGCTGTCGGGCGCCCGCCTCCTGCACATCGTGGATCTCGACGCTGCGTTTGGCAACAATAATTCGGCGAACCAAAAGGCGTTGAAAGCAATTTTGGACCAGGTTGATGTGCCCATTCAGTTCGGGGGAGGAGTGCGTTCTTTAGAGGATGTTCGCCGGGCAATCGACTCGGGCGTGTCTCGCATTGTGGTGGGTACTGTTGCAGCGGAGTCTTCTGAACAGCTTCGGGAGATGGTTGTAAATTTTGGCTCAAAAGTTTGTGTTGCTATCGATGCCGTGAATGGCAACGTCTTAGTGCGAGGCTGGGAAAAACCGACTGATGTCACGGCCTTACAACTCGCAAAGACAGTTGCAGAAGCTGGGGTGCGGCGAATTGTTTACACTGATACGCAGTGCGACGGTATGCTGAACGGCCCGAACATCGAACATACGGTTGCCATCGCTCGCCAATCTGGATTGAAGGTCACAGCTTCGGGCGGCATCTCTTCCCTTGACGACATCAGACGCTTGCACGACGTCGATGAACCGTTGATTGACAGTGTTATCGTCGGAAAAGCTCTGTATGAAAAGAAGTTCACTCTCGCAGAAGCTTTTGCGGCTTTGCAGTCTTAAAAACATATATGACCGAACCAATTTTTGTACCTGACTTACTGAAGAACCACGTCGCGTTTGTAACTGGCGGAGGAACGGGAATCACTGGCGGAGTGGCCAGGGCACTCGCCGAAGCAGGAGCGAGCGTCGCGCTTGTCAGCCGTAAACAGGAACATCTCGAGCCGGCAGCACAGGCGATCAATGAACGCGGTGGGCGGGCTTTGGCTCTCGCCGCAGATGTTCGATCACCTGAAGAAATCGAACGAGCAGTCGCCTCCACGATTGAGAAATTTGGAAAGATCGACATCGTAATTAATGGCGCGGCTGGAAACTTCCTGGTCAAACCAGAGGAACTGTCACCTAACGGCTTTGGCACCGTCGTAGATATCGATCTGAAAGGCACATTCAACGTCTGTCGCGCCACCTTCGCGCAACTGCGTGAACACCGCGGACAAATTCTGAACATCAGTGCCACTCTTCATTACCTCGGCACGCCGATGCAGTTACACGTTTCTGCTGCGAAGGCTGGCGTAGATGCATTGACTCGCAACTTGGCCGTCGAGTGGGGACGTTATGGGATTCGCGTTAACGCAATCGCGCCCGGCCCAATCGAGGATACAGAAGGAATGCGTAAGCTTGTGCCCGAACCAATTAAGGAACGATTGAAGAAGAACATCCCCCTGGGACGCTTTGGCAGAATCGCCGATATAGAGAAGGCCGCTTTGTTTCTATGCTCTGACGCTGCCTCGTTCATCAATGGAGCAATCCTGGTGGTGGATGGAGGTCAGTGGTTAGCGTCAAACAGGATGTTGTAAGCAACTTTTCATGCTCGATCTTCAGCCCGCATCATTTGAACAGTTTGAAGCGGAGGCGCGGCAGGGCAACGTCGTTCCCGTAGTCCGTTCCGTGCTCGCCGATCTACACACACCGCTGAGTGTCTTTCTGAAAATATGTGGGGCGACATCAGACGCATTCCTACTTGAGTCGGTTGAAGGTGGTGAGCGAATCGCGCGCTATTCTTTTCTCGGCGTCGATCCTGAAATCGTGGTACGTGGCAGAGGAAGTCAGACAATAGTAAAGCGTCGTGACGCCGAAGAGACTCTGCCGGGCATTGCAACTGAATGGGTGAAAAATTATTTTCGCGGCCGCGCTCTTGCCCGTCGACCAGGCCTCGCGCCATTCGCAGGAGGTGCTGTCGGCTATGTCGGTTACGAGGCGGCACAGTGGTTTGAGCCGGCCTTGCGACAGGACAAAACGTTGGCGCTCGACGCTCCTACTGACGCAGTCTGGATGTTTTTTCGGACGATTATTGCTTTCGACAGAGTCAAACAGCGAATCGAGATCGTAAGCGTTGTTCTAACGGAGGAAGCAGAAGGTAGTCATAGTCGTTTGCGTGAGCTCTATGATGTTGCGGTTGCTCGCACAAAGAAAATAGAAGACGACATCTTTCGCTTGGAGCTAATGCTGCCGGCCGCTGTTGGAGCAGACGGTGGCGCGCCGCGCAGGTCTTTGAAATCAAACTGGACTCGTCGCGAATTCGAAGACGCCGTACGCCGGATAAAAGAGCACATCGCGGCCGGCGATTGTTATCAGGTGGTGTTGTCGCAGCGGTTTAGCGGTCCATTCAACGGGGACCCCATTCAAATTTATCGTGCTCTACGGGCCATCAATCCCTCGCCCTACATGTTTTTCCTTCGTGCCGGTAAAGAAACTGTGGTTGGCGCGTCACCGGAGATGTTGGTCCGGTGTCATGGACAAAGACTCGATTATCGACCGATTGCCGGAACTCGAAAGCGCGGCGCAACTGAAACGGAAGATTGGATGTTGGGGGAGGATTTGAAGACCGACGAAAAAGAAGTCGCCGAACATATGATGTTGGTGGATCTTGGTCGGAACGATCTGGGCCGCGTCGCGGACTTCGGATCAGTAAAGGTGGAAGAGTTGATGTCTATCGAGCGGTATTCTCATGTGCAGCACTTAGTCACCAATTTGAGAGCACGGCTTCGGGATGGATTGGATCGATTTGACGCGCTTGCCTCCTGTTTTCCAGCGGGTACGGTGACGGGTGCGCCAAAGATTCGCGCGATGGAAATTATTCGGGAACTTGAACCTGAGCCGCGTGGAATCTACGCGGGCTGCGTTTTGTATATGGACTACGCGGACAATCTGGATTCTTGCATAGCGATCAGAACGATTGTGTTGCGCGATGGTGAAGCGAGTGTGCAAGCAGGCGCGGGTATCGTTGCTGATTCAGTTCCCGAACATGAGTACGCGGAGACTGTTAACAAAGCCCGGGCGATGTTCCGGGCGATTGAGATGGCGGAGAGTGGGTTGTGATTGCCGATTGGAATAGTCGGCTAACGACAATCGACAATTGGCAAGGGATCACGATATGCGAGCGCGGGACTTTTTACCTTCACTTATCTTGATACTAATCGGCTCCACGTTGACTGTTGCGCAAGCCACGCCACCGAATCCCGCTGACGCAGCAAAGAAGAGCAACGCTAGACCTGCCGAGACGGTCTCCACACCGGAGCCTTTCGACGGCGCGTCAGTCGAAAAAATGGCGAGTCAATGCGTCACGCTTGAAACGGCATTAGGAGCCATTGAGATCGGCTTGATGCCCGAGGTGGCGCCTGAGAGTGTCAGGAATTTTTTGAATCTCGCGGCCACTGGTGCTTTAGACACAACAACCTTTAGTCGCACTGTGAAAGATTTCGTCATTCAGGGTGGGAACCTCACTACGAGTGAAAAGTGGAATGCCGAATTGGCTAAGCGAATGACGCGCAAATTGCCTGACGAACCGGGAATTGTGAAGCATGTACGCGGCGTCGTTTCGATGGCTCGCACAGAGGAGCCTAACAGTGCCACCACGCATTTCTTCATTCTAGTCGGCGCTGGGCCACATCTCGATGGAAAGTTCTCCGCATTTGGAACAGTGACGAAGGGAATGGAGGTGGCTGACGCAATTAATCATGCTGCCGCTAATGGAGAGAAGCCGGAAACGCCCGTGCGCATAAATCGCGCTGTAGTTTCTCCCTGCAAAAAATAGTGGCAGAAGGCAGAAGTACTGAGACCAAAGACCAAGCATGCTTCTCGTCATCGACAATTACGACTCGTTTACCTACAACCTCGTTCAATATCTGGGTGAGCTCGGCGAGGGGATCGAGGTCCGTCGAAACG
>DATBSH010000467.1:0-14032 GCA_036559885.1 Pyrinomonadaceae bacterium | reverse complement strand
GAGCCTATAGCGCATCTCTCGTCTACTGGCAAATGCGCCCCCGTCGCAATTTGGCAGCGTGGTTGTGTCATCGTTGTTAGCGTGCATGATACATTCCTCCTGAGTTGATTGGCATTAATCACCAAATCTCCAGCGAGGCACCGCATGCGACAAGCAATTCCCCCTGTTTTGTTGTCAATCCTCATTTCGTTGGTTCTACAGGCAGCTGCAAACGCGCAGACAAATAAGCCGCGCGCTCCTCAGGATGGCGAAAGCACGGTTATCTTCTCTGTGAACAAATATGAGGAGGCTCCAACCATTCAGATTGAACCCATTGTCATCATTCGTAGTGGGAGATATATAGCGCCACCGGTGGATGCTGAACCGGCAGTTACAAAGAAGTTCACCGATACATACTTCCGACCAGGTCGCCGTTATCGCGTTGTCTTTGGAGGCGGTGATGCGGGAACTCTAACTGTCCAAAAAGAAATTGAGCCAGGTTGCGTTGGCCTGACGGCAGAAGTTGTCGCGCAGACAACCGCGCGTCTTGGTGGACAGGTGCAAGCACTAGCAGTTTCATCAGACAACATTGGGCGCGGTGAAAGTTCGCGTCGTGCCCCGACTGAGGATGAGCGCGCCGAGGCGCTCGACGTCGCGCGTTCGGTTTATGCTCAGCGACGCGTCGGTGTGGCCCTCATAAAGAAAATAAACACAGTGAACCTCACAGCGACGGACCTCGAACGTGACGGCAAGTTTGAGCTGATCGGCAGCTTTGAGATTCGTGGAGCGAATTACGTTGCGTATAACCTCTTCATCATCTTTGAACGTACTGCCGCCGGAAAGTACAAGGCTGCGTGGACCTGGTATAAGAAGGGCGCCGAGATAGACTTCGAAAGCCGGAGTCTTGTTGACGCGGTCGATCTCGACGGCGATGGCACAGCAGAAGTGATAGCTGGAGGTAGTTATTACGAGAGCAACGATTACGTGATTTACAAACGCCAGGCGGGCACCTGGCGTCCGATTTACCGGGGTGGCGGCGGAGGTTGTTGAGGAGAAATTCGGTACGCCTGAAAGCGTTGGCTAATTCGAGCCCGGGGGGTTGCGCGTCGCAAACCCTGGGATTGCAACCTCGATTTTCTCATAGACGCAACTCTGGCAGGATTGCGAACAACAGCAAGACAGCATTGATCCCAGGGTTGCGCGAAAGCGCAACCCTGGGCTGTAATTAGCGAACGCTTTCAGCGTTAGCATACACTCCCCCTGCAAACCACCCTCGATCGTAGTTAACGAAAATGATCGTTTCTATCATTCGTCCTTTGTTGATTGCTTCTGTCCTCGCCGGTCTCATTCTTGGTACCGGGGCGATTAAGGCGCAAACAACGACCACGATCAGTTTTGATCGATCGTCTTTCACTGTGGAGGAAAATGCGGGCAGCCTTCAGGTGACGGTTAGACGCAGTGACGATACCAGCAGCGCGGTCTCGGTGGATTACGCGACGAGCAACGGTACGGCGTCGGATAAGACAGATTTTACCCCCGCATTCGGAACTTTGCGGTTCGCTCCTGGCGAAACATTGAAAACCTTCAATGTCCTTATTACTGATAACTTCACGCCCGAAAGCACCGAGACATTCGACATCATGCTGTTCAACGCGACCGGCGGCGCGATTCTTTCTACGCCCGACGTCGCGTTTGTGACCATCACTGATCAAGACGATACGCCTTCTCCCATCAATCCGTTGGACGACACGCGCTTCTTTGTCCGGCAGCACTACCACGACTTCCTCGGGCGTGAGCCGGACCAGGCAGGACTAGACTTTTGGACAAACGAAATTGAGAAATGTGGCAACGATGCGCAGTGCCGTGAGGTAAAACGCATTAACGTTAGCGCTGCGTTCTATCTCTCTATAGAGTTCCAGGAGACCGGGTACTTCGTTCGTCGTCTCTATCGATTCTATTTCAACTGGACACCTTGGCCCATCTGGCGTGAGTTCATGCGCGATGTGCAGGAGGTTGGGCGCGGCGTAGTGGTGGGCCAACCCGGCTGGCAGGATCGTCTCGACGCAAATAAGCGCAGCTTTGTTGAGGATTGGTACGCTCGTCACCGCGTGTTGTTGGATTCGCAGATCGGAGATCCTTCTCGCCCGCTCACTGAGGAGCAGTACATTGATGGTTTATTCAGAAGAATCCAAATCACGCCGAGTGGCGACGAACGGCAGGCGTTGATAGATGGCTTAAGGACGGGCAGGGAAACGCGCGGGAGTGTTCTACGCAAAGTTGCTGAGAATGCTGAGTTTGTGCAGCGCGAATTCCGTAGCACCTTTGTCATTACGGAGTATTACGGTTACCTCCGACGCGATCCGGATCGGAGCGGGTTTGAGTTTTGGTTAACTAAACTCGATCAGTTCGGCGGCGATTTTGTCAGTGCGGAGATGGTGAAGGCGTTTTTGACCTCCATCGAATATCGCACGCGCTTCACTCGGAGCGATGGATTGGCGGAAGCTTACTTCGAGTTTGACGTTCCGCCTCGACCTGAAACACTCGTTTTTAAGCTGAATGATCCTGTCAGGATCGCGCAGGCAAGAGCTCTAATCGGACAACCGAAGATCGTCGTGGGTAGAATTATTAGGGAACCCATCTACTACAACAGACAACGTCGATATCACCTTGAACCCGACCTTATCGGATTCGCCGATTTCGCGGCCGAAGTGTGCGATACGACGCTACAACTCGACGGCGTCCTTGATGGGATCGGAGCAGAGTTTTTGCCAGGAAACATTATATGTCCCTGGCATTCGCGAATCTTGAGAGAAGTTCCGCCTCCAGCTCGTTAGGTCGCTGGAACCTTTACAGGGTCGAGCTTCTTTAAGAATGAAATTGCCTTAGAATCTCCGCGGCCATCCGAAGGAGGGACCATGAAACGCATAGGCACTGTGGGTCTTGCACCGCTGACTGTTCTCGTTCTTTCCACGTTAACGTCGGCGACGCTACAAACAAGACCGAAGGAGCAGAAACTCAAGCCGTCGCAGCTTCCGGCCGCGGTTGCGCAAACGATCAAAACTACCTGTCCAAACTGCGTCATAGATGAGGCGACACGCGAAGTAGAAAACGGTGTCACCATTTACGATATCGAGTTCAAGAGGGGGCAGGGCGAGATGGATGTGGCCGAGGATGGTTCAGTCATCGATCGTGAGACGGTCGTACGGCAAACAGAAGTTCCGGCTCCGGCCCTGGATGCGATTCGCAAAGCAGGCGGAAAGATAAAGCAGATTGCCAAAGATGAAGTGCGTGCAGAACTCAAGGATGGAACTGTGGTTAAGCTCGACAATCCAAAGTATCTGTACGAAGCGGATTTGGTGAAGGGTAATCAAGTCGCCGAAATCCAGGTTTCGCCTGAGGGGCAAGTAACTGAAGCCCCTAAGTGGAGATCGCGAGGAACACCGGAAAACTAAGGCTATCCGACAGTACCGCGTTTCGATACGACTGAGACCCACTGCGTCGTTATAGTTCTTTCCCTCTTGCGGTAGAATGCAGGCAAATCCGATTGCCCAATGCTAGAAGGTTGGGGCAAGTTTAAAACTCTATTCCGCGGTGTCGATTTTCAAAAGCGTCGTTCGATTAATAAAAGAGCAATAAAAAGGTTGTCTGCTGGCCAGGCTGCCGACTATTTTTGAGAACCCCTTTGCGGGCAATGGCGTATCGTTCTAAGAAACTCTCTCGTCGCTTTCACTTACGATGAGGCACATATGAGATTTGCGAAGTTCATTTTGAAGAATGTTCTGCGAAATAAGAGGCGAACACTGCTCACAATTTCAAGCCTGGTGGTGTCGCTTTTTCTCATAATAAGTCTGGCCACGATCCTGACCGAATTTGAGCGCGGCAGTGAGGAAGCTAATCCGATGCGACTGATGACGCGTCATTCGGTTTCACTGACATTCTTGTTGCCCATTGCCGATCGTCAGCGGATCGAGGCCGTGCCGGGCGTAAAGGCCGTCATGCCGTTCACCTGGTTCGGTGGAATCTACAAGGACGAAAAGAACTTCTTTGCCAATTTTGCTGCCGACGCAAAGAAGCTGCGAGAGATAATGCCGGAACTAAAAATGTCGGACGCGGAATGGCAAGCGTTTGTCGCAGACAGGCAGGGAGCAGTCGTAGGACGAAAGCTCGTCAAACTTTACGGTTTTACGCCGGGGCAGCGAATTACGCTCAAGAGTCCTATATACAATCAGGATGTGGAGTTCATCATTCGTGGCGTTTGCACCGGCGCCGACGAAAAAACGCTGTACTTTCATCATGAGTACTTGAACGAATTGGCACCTGAGTGGGCAAAAGACCAAGCGGGTCTGTTCAGTATCCTGGCAAACTCTCCAGACGACGTGCCACGTATAGCTCAGGCGGTCGACTCGATGTTTGCAAATACTGATGCCCCTACGAAAACCGAGAGCGAGCGTGAATTCGCCCGGAGTTTCGAGACGATGTCGGGTGGAGTAAAACAGTTTCTCTACGGCATCATGGCAGCAATCACATTTTCTTTGGTCCTGGTCATGGGCAACACCATGGCGATGACAGTTCGCGAGCGCACGAAGGAAGTGGGCACGTTGAAAGCAATCGGTTTCAAGCGACCGACGATAGCCGGTTTGTTTCTGGGTGAAGCAATACTGCTCGCAACTATTGGTGCGGCAATCGGGATCGGCGGGGCCCTGTTGCTCTTTCATTCCGTTGACATGAGCATTTACATTCCTGGTTTCTTTATATCGTTCGTACCGACAACGCAGACCTTGATTGCTGCTTTTTTGTTGTCGATTGTGGTCGGGATAGTCAGCGTGGTTTATTCAACATACCGTGTTACTGGTCTAACAATCGCGGAGGCGCTGCGCAGCACTGAATAAAGATGGCCCTACCTATCAAATACAACTTGAGAAATCTGATTGTGCGGAAAGGTAGCACTCTGGCTACAGCGTTCACGATAGGCTTAACGGTTGCGGTCTTCCTTTTGGTGATGGCTTTGGCGCGCGGTATCGACCTCACGCTCTCGAGTAGCGGCGAGCCTCTCAATGTGATTGTTGTCCGGGAGGGAAGTACTGCCGAATTGAACAGCAGCGTTACGCGAGAAAACTTCAACGACCTAATATATCTCGATGGAGTTACACGGGAGGGCGACCAGCCGCTAGCGACCGGCGAAATCATTACGCTGATCTACAAAGCACGCAAAGGACAGAGTCAAGGATCTAACGTGACCGTTCGCGGTGTCGGACCAATGTCGTTTAAGTTGCATTCTGGCTTCGAGGTGGTAAGCGGGAGATCGTTTCAGCCAGGTCTGACTGAAGCCGTGGTATCTAAGAGAATAGCCGAACGGTTTCAGGGTCTGGATGTTGGCGACAAGTTCCGTATCCAGACGACAGACTACACAGTTGTTGGTCTGTTTGATTCTGCGGGCAAAGCATTCGAGTCGGAGATCTGGGTCGACGTAAATTCGCTTTCAAGCACTACCAAACGCGATACATTTTCTTCGGTATTGTTGCGCGCAAAAGACCAAAGTGCTTTGGCCGCATTGTCGAAGCGCATCACAGACGATCCGAAGCTTCACCTAAAGGCCCTGTCAGAACGAACTTTCTATGAAGATCAGCAAGGCATCGCCTCAGGGGCATTAAAAGGACTGGCGGTTTTTATCTCTTTCATCATGGCAGTCGGGGCGGGATTTGCGGGAATGAATACCATGTACGCCGCCGTGGCGCGCCGCACGAAAGAAATTGGAACGTTGCGCGTACTGGGTTTTAGCCGCCGCAGTATCTTAGTTGCGTTCTTGCTGGAATCTGTCGCGGTCGCTCTCATTGGTGCCGCCATTGGGATCGTACTGACCTTACCGTTGAATTTCGTTTCGACGGGCACGTCGAATTGGGTAACCTTCAGTGAGATTGCGTTCAATTTTCGAGTCACAGTAGATCTGATGATATTGGCCCTGCTCTTCGGTGCCATCATCGGTTTCGTTGGTTCTTTATTGCCCTCGATTCGGGCCGCTCGTTTCAGAATTGTCGAAGCTCTCCGTGCCTGATGCGATCAGCGCAGAGGCGAGCTATTAACGTTTCATAATGGTAACTAACCCCAAGTCTGACGACGATAGAAGCAAACTCAATGAACGGCTGAGGAGTTTGAAGATCGATCGTGCAGCCGCGCCCGCGGCTACTGCGCGAAATGGAACGCCAAAGCTATTGTTGCTTGGCGTCGCGGGTTTTCTGGCTTTGCTGGGGTTGGGTTATGCGGTTCTTTTTACCGGCGCCAAAACCATTTCGGTAAGTTCGGTCAGATTAGAAACTGGAAATGCATCACAGGGTGCGAGTGTTTTATCAGCCACCGGCTATGTTGTGGCCCATCACAAGATCGCAGTGGGCGCGAAAGTAATGGGACGCGTTGCCTGGATTGGTGTTGAGAAGGGAGACACTGTCAAGGAGGGTCAGGTTCTTGTGCGGCTGGAGGACGGCGAGTTTCGCGCTCAAGTGAATCAAGCGCGCGCGAATCTTGCATCTGCGCAGGCGCGATTGGACCAATTGAAGAGCGGGTCGCGACCTCAGGAAAAACTAAGAGATAAAGCGTCAGTTCTCCAGGCCGAAGCGAATTATAGAAAGGCTGAAGCCGACTATCAGCGTACAGAAAAACTGTATCGAGCAGGAGTCTCCTCCCGGGCTGAATTGGATGCTGCTTTATCTCAGCGCGACACAGCCGCGGCAATGTTGGAAGCAGCTCGCCAATCCAGCAGTATGACTGATGTTGGTCCACGTCCAGAGGAGATCCGCGCGGCACAAGCCCAGGTGCAGCAGATGAAGGCCGCGCTTGACTACGCGGAAACACAATTGGCCGCAACGGAAATCAAGGCTCCGGTATCCGGCACAGTGTTGCAGAGGATTGTCGAACGCGGTGAAATGGTGACCCCATCTGCCTTTGGTGGTTCCGGCGCACGAACGTCCGTAGTTGATTTGGCAGATCTGACGGACCTCCAGATTGAGTTGGATATTAGTCAGACTGACTTTGCGCGTTTGAAGATGGATCAAAGGACGGAAATTATTCCGGAAGCGTATCCCGACCTTCGATATAACGGTTACATCGCCGAGATTGCACCTGAAGCAAACCGCGCGAAATCTACGGTTCAGGTTAAGGTCAAAGTTGAGAATCCCGATCAGCAGTTGCGACCGGAAATGAACGCTCGAGTTAACTTTCTGGCGAACGAGACAAGCGCTCGGGAGAACACGTCCAGCGCCAGAGTCTTAGCGCCGAAGCAAGCTGTTCTACGCAAGGATGGAAACCCGTTCGTATTCGTTGTGAAAGGTAATAAGGTTGAACAGCGAGCGATACGACTCGGCGAAGAAGTCGGCGGAGAGTACTACGTGCTGGATGGCTTAAGCGGCAACGAATCTGTCGCAGTTGCGGGTGTTGACAAGTTACGCGACGGCGATCGGGTCAAGATCCAATAGTTGAAGGAAACAGAAACGATGAGTGCACCAATTGTTCGAGTCAATAACGTCAGTAAACGCTTTTCCCGTGATGGGTTTGAAATCGTCGCGTTGGATCAAGTGAGTCTTGAGATCCAGGAAGGAGATTTCTTCGCCCTGATGGGACCAAGTGGTTCAGGTAAATCCACTTTGCTAAATCTTCTTGCAGGCATTGACCGCACAACCGAAGGCGAGGTTGAGGTGCTGGGAACGCGTTTGTCTGCATTGAATGAGAGCCGGTTAGCGACATGGCGCAATACTCATATCGGGTACGTCTTTCAAACCTTCAATCTCGTGCCGGTCTTAACGGCTTTCGAAAACGTCGAATTACCGTTGCTTCTGACAAAGCTGAACAAGGCTCAACGACGGAAGAATGTGGAAACCGCGCTTGAGTTAGTTGGGCTCGCTGATCGTATGAATCACCAACCCCGTCAGTTATCTGGCGGTCAGGAACAGCGTGTCGCGATTGCGCGGGCGATTGTCACAGATCCGGATTTGATCCTCGCAGACGAGCCGACGGGAAATCTGGACGCGCGGTCCGGCCAAGAAATTCTGCAGATCCTCTCGATCCTCAATCGTGATTTGAAGAAGACGATCATGTTGGTAACTCACGATCCACATGCCGCCAGCTTTGCCACGCACCAGCGGCATTTGGAAAAAGGGGTTCTAACCGAACCCGCGCTGGCAATGGCAAACTAAGCCACTTCATTCTAAGGCACATCGCGGCCTTCGCCGTGGTCCAGCACCCAAAAGTTCGCAGTGTTTTCGGCGTTCTGTAGGGCTTCGCGCAGCTTTAGCACCGGTTCGACCTCACCGTCATCACCGAGCGCGAATGTGCCAAAGTGAATTGCCACACTAACGTTCGGTTGAAACATGTGATGTATCTCGACAGCCTCGGTAGGTGATATGTGGACCGGATGCATAAACCACCCCGGCAGGTAAGCCCCAATTGGCAATAACATGAGTCGAAATCTTTTAAACCGTTCCTTGATCTGTTTGAAGTGATTTCCCATGCCGGTATCACCGGCGAAGTAAATATTCCCTGTCGAAGTTTGGACGACATAACCGCACCACAGTGTGCGGTCGGCGTCAGTGAGACCCCGACCGGAAAAGTGTTTAGCCGGCACGCAGCTAATGTCTACGTGATCCGAAACCTTTTCAGTGTTCCACCAATCCATCTCCATCACGTCGCTAACACCGTATCTGCGAAGGAGCGCGCTGGTTCCCAGACCCGTCACAAAATGTGGATTGTGCTGGTTCCTTAGCCTCGTAATTGTCTGCACATCCAAGTGATCGTAGTGATTATGACTAATAAGGACGACATCAATTGGAGGTAAGTCCTCGAATCTTAGACCGGGTCGTCGATGTCTCTTTGGACCGGCCCATTTGATCGGACTTGCGCGCTCCGACCAGATCGGATCTGTGAGGAGGTTAAGACTTTCAGTCTGGATCAGAACAGTAGCGTGATTGATAAATGTAACTCGTAACTGGTTGCCGTTTACGCGCTCAGGCGGTGACCCGCCGGGTTCAGAATCCGTCCAGTCACTCCACTCGCCGCGTCTGCTCGTCAATTGCCAGCGCAAGAAATCGAAGAACCCCTTTCGTTTGGGAGGCTCTTGATTGCGAAACCTGCGCCCATCAAAGTGATCGGCAGCGGGGCCATGATAGCGAGGAGCTGAAAGGGTGCGATCGAGGAGCAGGTAGAGCAACGCCCCCCCACCGAAGATGGCAACGATAATCCAAATAGTTAGCAATCGCTTTAGCTACGACTTGATCCTGCCGCCGGATGTGGTTATCAATGACGCGATCGGGTCGAGTAGTATAAATGCAACTTGTATGATCGCTGAGTATACGCGAAGCAGAATGGCTTTTTCTGTGTCAACTCACCACTCCAGTTACGCGTGAAGTCTTATGTTTAAGTTTGCGATACCAGTGCTGCATGTCGCTAGGTCTATGGCGGCAGAAGAGTTTTACTGTCACCGTCTTGGTTTCCGCCAGGATTTTGCCTACCGTCCCTTTGACGGCCTTGACCCATGCTACATGGGACTGGTTCGGGACGCCGTGGAACTACATCTTTCGTCGTTTCCGGGTGATGGCGGTCCCCGCGGCGTTGTCTTTGTTGGCGTTAAAGATGTTGACGCGCTGCATGACGAGCTTATTGCTAAAGGCGTCGCGATTTCACTCCCTCCTACCGAACAAAGTTGGGGCAACAGGGAAATGTACATAAACGATCCCGACGGGAATAGCATTCGGTTCGTTCAAGCCCGCAGCTGAAAAAACTAAGACACCACCGACTTCAGAGACTGGGTAAAACTTAACCTCTCATTCTCCCCAAGCTTCAGCTTGGGGAGCAGCGACAAGTTCCACAGCGGGAACCGTTTTAAACGGTTTCTCAACTGGCGCAGAACCCAGCAGTCTCTCGTTTAGTTGTAAACCGTTGAAACGGTTCGTGGCTTTGTAAAAGTGCCGATAACCCCAAGCTGAAGCTTGGGAGAATGAAAAGCTGACTTTTCACACAGAGTCTGTCGCTGGCAGTGTCTTAATTTTTCATGGCCGCCCGACAGCCTTCAGCAACCCTGCTTGACAATTACCTGCAACTCAAGTATCTTGACATCAAGATAAATCGGGAGAAAGGGTTGAAGGTGACCGGGAAGTTGGCTAGAGCTGATGCTGAATCTTTGAGCGGGGGCAGCGGCGTGCATGTCTGGCTTGTCCTCTGGAAGGCAGCGCGGGCAGTGGAAGCTTATGCCGAAGAGAGCATCGCGCAGCTGGAAATGTGTGGAAGCGACTTTGCCGTAGTCGAGGCCTTACTGCATAAAGGACCTCTGCCCATCAACGAGCTAGGAAAAAAGATTTTATTAACGAGCGGTTCAATCACGGTTGCAGTCGACCGGTTGGAGGACAAGGGGCTGGTCGAACGGCGCGCTCACGGCACCGATCGACGGGCGAAACTGGTTCATTTGACGAAGCAAGGAAAGAAGGTGATCACGCGCGTCTACGCCGACCACGCCGCTGATATGGAGCGACTTGCATCTGCTTCGCTGACAAGGAAAGAGCGCGAGACGCTTATTCGACTGCTGAAACAGATCGGCTACGAGGCCGCGGGTCAATTAGCACACCGCAAAGCACCAGACGTCGCGTGATCGCAAAATCGGTAAGGAAAGGAAGAGATTATTTCCATGGTAAGCAAAGCATCAACAATTGAAGAAGCCCGAGGCGGGCGAGGACGTACAGTGGCGGGAATTGTGAGTAGTATTGAGACTTTAGAAGGTGGCGGCTTTGTTGTGCACCGTCCGTTTCCGAAATCATCGTTTTCCGAGTTCGACCCGTTCCTGCTGCTGGACGAGATGGGTCCGATGAACGTCGCACCGGGTGAGGCCAAAGGTGCGCCCGATCATCCGCATCGTGGGTTTGAAACCGTTACGTACATGCTGTCGGGAGAGATGGAGCACAAAGACTCCCAGGGTCATGCCGGCAAGCTGAGTTCGGGCGACGTGCAATGGATGACTGCTGGCGCGGGCGTGGTTCATTCCGAAATGCCTTCGGAACAGTTTCAGCGTTCGGGAGGGAGGCTTCATGGATTTCAACTGTGGGTGAACTTGCCGCAGCGCGACAAGATGACAAAACCACGCTATCAGGAGATCCCGAAAACAAGAATCCCTCAAGCGACATCCGCCGACGGGCTGGTGACCGTGCGTGTAATCGCGGGCGAAGCACTGGGCCAGAAAGCCGTAATTGAGACGCGCACACCAATCATTTATCTGCATTATCAGATCAAACCTGGCGGCGCGATAACGCAACGTGTGCCGCGCGATTACAACACCTTTGCTTACGTCGTAGAGGGAGATGGCTTGTTTGGGGCCGAGCGTGAGCCCGCGAGGGATGAGCAAATGGTTCTATTCGCACAGGACGGGGACGAACTGACAATCGAAAACGCGCCAGATACGAAGACGACGCTCGAAGTATTGCTCATTGCCGGCGTGCCTTTGAACGAACCCGTGGCACGGTATGGACCATTTGTCATGAACACGGAAAAGGAAATCTTTGAGGCCATCGAAGATTACCGCCAGGGCAGGATGGGCGAGATTAACTGAATATAGGAGCGGTATGCGTTTGATAAGCATAATGAGGGATGGCGACTGAAACTGCAGGTTTTGCCTAAAGCGAGAGTAAAGCCAGTAGCGGTACTGGAATAAGAGCAACTTTTCGCCGCAGTGTAGGAACAACGGGGGTCCGTGTATCGTATTCGGGAAACTGAATGACAGATAAATCTCAGAACAATAGCGATCAAGAAACGAGGCTAGCTCCGATGCTGTCAGTGCGAAGCGGCGCGCGTGCGGTTGAGTTCTATAAGGCCGCCTTCGGCGCTCAAGAGTTGTTTCGAATTGAGAGTCCAGATGGAGCCGTAGTCGCAGAATTGTCGGTCGGTCGGTCGAGCTTTTGGGTCGCAGATGAATCTCCGGAACATTTGAACTTCAGTCCTGAAACTCTTGGTGGCGGAACAGTTCGAATGGTCATGGTAGTCAACGATCCTGACACGGCGTTCGACCGTGCGGTTGCAGCTGGTGGCACGGCTGTTTCTGCAGTCAGGGATCAACCATACGGTTGGCGCGTCGGACGGGTCGTTGATCCATTCGGTCATCACTGGGAGATAGGAAAGCCAATCTAAGGATGATGGGCCGCTAGAGCGATCTTCCATTCACACTCAGGGTTTCGTGAGCTTCCGCAAGATTTGGTGATTCAGAAGGGCTTCGAATTCGGTTAAGGGAATTTCGACCGTTTGTTTGCCGTCCGCGCAACCGAAGACTTTACATGCGTCGAAATTGAAACGGAGTCCGTCACGCGTAATATTCCAGCTCCTAAAATTCTCGGCCTTCGGTGTAAGCGCTTCCTCAAAGATGCCCGTCGATTGCTTTGAGAGTTCTTTTACGGAGTATCTAGAAATGATTTCAAGGTATTGGGATCTGCGGTTAAAAACGTCGGATAAATTCAGTTCCCGTCTCGAAACGAGGTCGTAATTGAGTACAAAGCTGTATTGCACGGAATGAGCTGCTCCTATTCCGTAGCTATAGCCAATGAAGTATATGCTCAAGAAAGAGTCATCAGCTAGAACGATCTCGTAATCGAGGTCAACACTATTAAAGACTTCGGGCCACTTATCTCGATAATATTTTAATTCGGCCTGGGCAGGATTTAGTGGCCATTGATACTGCTTGATTGCAAGTTCTCTTATGTGGTGATTTAGCCTCCGAATATGAGGCTCCTTCGACCCAACGATCTGTGGATAATTCACATCAACTTGATAGCGAAGTCGTTCACTTTTGAGGTGAACTTCGTCGGTGACGATCCTTAGACCACCTCCACCAAAGACAACTTCAGGCGTAACAACAGGTATTGGAACAGTTGATCCAACCTGGGCAGTTGCAGTTACGGCAGACGGTGCAGACACGGTGACGCGCGCCTTCTCATTCTTGGGAGATTTAATCCAGTTCACAATTAAAGACGCAGCAACGCCGCAAGTGAAGCTCAACAAACTAACCATCCCATTAACTGCGATCCGTTTCATATCCGAGTCAACTTATCTGCGGAGGAGCGGAAGCGACTAGCGTGAAATCCTCATTGCTGACGTGTGGCCGCCCACGAGTTTTCGGTCGAAGAGCGCGCTTATGAAAATGGGACAACCAGCCCGAGTCAGCACAGGAGCGAAGCGACCGATTGAAGTTGAGCTAGTGGTTGGGCACGTGGAAAGCAGTCGCTTCGCTCTGTTCTGATCTTATCGGTTGTTGGTTTTTCACTCGCGGTGGCGAATTGAAGATGCATGATTAACTGGACGTGACTACATTATCGGCAACCGAGGCGCCGAGAAACTTCGCGTATCGATCGGCAGCCTTTTTGATCGCAACTGTCTCGGACTGCGTTAAAGGTCTGAGCGCCTTCACCTCAATCCTCACCGCCCTCTTTGCATTCGTCCGCTTCCAAGTGCCTATTACTGAGCCGTTCACAATGACGGCAGGACCCATTAAGCCATTCACTTTTCGTGAGACGTTAACATTCTTGCGACCGACAATTGCTTTTCGGTCTTTGTATGCGACGATGTATTCGTCATAAGCAGATAACAGGTGAGACGATTTTGTTGAGATCTGAACAGTGTCGGCCGATACGCTCCAAAAAAGTTGATCTTCGTGAATCATCCTGGTCAGCTGCCGCTCCACCAGGGCAACGCCTTTCTTTGCATCAGCCGCAGTTAGTCCAGACCACCACATGAAATCGCGTAAGGTTGCAGGTCCGTGACTTGTAAAGTAACGCTGAGTAAGTTTCGCCAAAGCCTGCTCTCGATCCAACGGCTTAGTCTGCGTCACGCGTTCCTCGAGAAGAGCATAGGTAAACTGCTTGCCAACCATCGGACCACTGCAAATAACAGCATCTAGTTCTGCGCGCAGAAGAATATGTGCTAAACGCACTGAATCCTGCGCAGCAACTCCTGAATCGTTCAAGATCTTTCGCAGGGAACCGCGTGTCAGGTATCTTCCACCTTGCAAAGCCGACGTTAGGATTTTGTTACATCTTTT
>DATBSH010000466.1:0-26753 GCA_036559885.1 Pyrinomonadaceae bacterium | reverse complement strand
ACACTGCGCTGAAGCAGCTGCAAATGCGCTTGGAGAAATTCAATAGCAACGCAGCGTGAGAATAGGATCGTTATGAGACACACTGATACTGGAGCCTGCGAACACCGAGATGAACTGATCTCCGTTCTCTACGGCGAAGCGACGGAACGGGAGACGGCGCAGTTTGAGCAACACCTGCGAACATGCACTGCGTGTCAGGGGGAGAGGCTCGCGTTCGAACGAGTTCGTGAATCGATTGGCGCCTGGAAGACCGAAGCACTTGCGGGCGCAACCCAGCCACAAGTCAACATCGCGTTCAAGCCGACGCGACAAAAGTCGGCCGTTGCTGCGTTGCGAGAGTTCTTCGAATTGTCACCAATGTGGCTTAAGGCAGCGACGGCCTTCGCTACTTTGTTGTTCTTCGTATTGGCGGGGCTGGCTTTTGGCCGCATAACGAAACAAGAAGCGCCTGTGATTACGAAAATCGGGACGGACAAGGTTTATACGGAACAGGAAAAGGATCAGATTGTTAAGAGAGCCTTGGACGAACAGAAGGCATCGCAACTTGCAGCAGCGCCGAAACGATCCGAAGAGATTATACCTGTGAAAGGTGGCGATGTGTCGAAGAGCAAAGTATCTCGTCCAACTCAAGCTAAAAGCGGTCGCCGCCCATTGACGAAGTGGGAGCGTCAGCAACTGGCTGCGGACCTTCGACTTCTCGAACGCCCAGATGACAATGGTCTACAGCTATTGTCAGAGCCGATCAATCGGTAGTTGAGGTACATAATGATAACTAACCCAGCGAAGATTACTCTTGCGTCAATGGTCCTTTTTTTACTCGCTATCATTGCCGCATGTTACTCGACCGCTTTAGCACAGGATCAGCCGCAACAACCTCCTCCGGCAACGACGTCGGATCCAATTGAACAGTTGCGCCTGACACCTGACCAGCGTCAGAGAATCCGGGCGGTTAGGGAGGACACCAGGCAAGAGCGTGCGATTATTAATCAACGTCAGCGCGAAACGAATATCGCTCTCCAACAGGCGATAGACGCTGACCCGTTGGATGAACTCTTGATTGAACAGCGATTGCAGGATGCTGCGGCCGCACAGGCCGCGTCAATGCGGCTGCGAATTCAAACCGAGATCAGGATTCGCCGGATTTTAACGAGAGAACAGTTAGCGACGTTGCGTATGCTTCAGCTCCAGGCTCAAGGCTTGTTACGCGACCGAAACGCGGATCAGAGAGCAGTGAGAGACCGCAATACTTTGCGCCCCAATGAACAGAATGGAGCTGCGCCGTTATTTCCGCGGCGAAATGTCCCGCCGCGAGCGCCCCGACCTTAGATCCAAACCCCACGCCTCAACGAAAGGATGAGGGAGGAAAGATGAAGGATGAAGGAAACCCGCGTAAGACAAACCTGCCCCTCATCCTTCATACCTTCCCTTATCCTTCATCCTTCATCCCTCGTCCTTCACCTTCTGCTTGACGCCCAATACGCAATTTGCGCATGATAGGCCGCTCTTTCCAAGTAGTTGAACCGTAAGAGATCCAGGCGTTTTTTTAGGCCGCACAGTCCACTTTGAGTCGGCAGCTTTACTCTTGCAGCCGTCAAAGAAAACTACTTAACAATCTGCAACGAAAGAATCGTTTTCATAACGCTCTCCAATGAACTTTGTTACGCGCGGTCTACTGGAACTCCAAGAGACGACGTTATTGGCCGCGCGTGCAATTAGCGGCTTAGTAAAGAAACCCCGGTACATAACCGAAACCATCGCCCAGATGGACGCGATCGGTGTCGGATCTCTGACCATAATCGTTCTGACAGGCTTCTTCACGGGCGGCGTCTTAACCGTCCAAACGTTCCCTACTCTTAAAACTTATGGTGCACAGTCGCAAACGGGCTATCTCGTTGCTGTTTCCCTGGTACGCGAGCTAGGGCCCGTGTTATGCGCGCTGATGGTTACTGGACGCGTAGGCTCCGCAATTTCTGCTGAGTTGGGTTCGATGGTTGTTTCGCAACAGATTGATGCGATGCGCGCGCTGGGAACCGACCCCATAAAAAAACTGGTCGCGCCTCGTTTGTTAGCGCTCCTGATTAGTCTTCCGCTGTTAACGGTATTGGCAGACGTGTTGGGAATCTTCGGGGGCTGGGTCACGGCGGTGGCTCTGTATTCCGTCCCATCGACGACTTTTATCAACTCCGTTCGGGATGGTATTTCAACAGATGACCTTATTGGCGGAGTTGTAAAACCACTCGTCTTCTCAATAATCATTGCCACAATTGCGTGTCGGCAAGGTCTAAACACGGAGGGAGGAACGGTAGGAGTCGGCCGTTCTACGACACGGGCTGTAGTTATGGCTTCGATCATAGTGATTATTGCCGACTATTTTCTCGCGAAGGCGCTTCAGGTTATTCTAGGAACCACTTAAGATCACAAGGTCCCGATGGCTTCCAGAGCAATTCACACCACGGCCGATCGCATAAGCGACAACGCTGCTGAGTCGACATTTCATGAGGTAGACGATCTCGAGCGGGCGATACCGGCAATCGAGTTTCGCAATGTTATGCTCTCGTTTGATGACCGTGTAATCCTGAACAACCTCAGTTTCAAGGTAATGAAGGGCGAAACCAAGATCATTCTTGGTGGCTCCGGCGGCGGCAAATCAACAATAATCAAACTAGTGCTCGGATTACTGAAGCCTGATACTGGTCAGGTGTTAGTTGATGGTGAAGACGTAACTGACTACAGAGAATCGCAAATGATGCGCGTGCGAAAAAAGATCGGAATGGTGTTTCAGGAAGGTGCGCTCTTCGACTCTTTGTCCGTTTACGATAACGTCGCCTATCGACTTCATGAGCAGGGCGTCCCTGAAGAAGAAGTCGAGCCGGAAGTGAGACGCATGTTGCGATTCGTTAATCTCGAAGACGCGATCGATAAGATGCCAATAGAACTGTCGGGTGGTATGCGCCGCCGCGTCGGTATCGCACGGGCGCTGATCGGTGACCCGAAAATCGTCCTGTTCGATGAACCGACCGCAGGTTTAGATCCGCCGACAGCTCGAACCATTTGCGAGTTGGCAATGAAACTGCGTGACCTTGAAGACGTTTCATCGATCTTTGTAACTCACGAGATGAACAATTTGGAATACATTTGCTCGGAATACGCTGTGGTTGACGACGAAGGAAAGGTGATCTTCGAACGGGAGGGAGAGCGGCTCTGTCTAATTAACAGTAAAGTGATGATGATGCGGCAGGGCCAGATTATCTTCAGCGGTACGGATGAAAGTCTAAAGCACTCTCCTGATCCCTATATTCAAAAGTTTCTGCGCGGACATTAGGAAAGGAGCACGCTCGAGGATAGGTTGATTCGTTCCCGAGCCTGCATAAGACCATGCCACGATCAACCAGAAATGTCAGCCTGAGCCAACTACGCGTCGGCATTTTCGTTTTGCTGGCTATTGGCATCCTGATTTTTCTTGTACTGAACGCCTCGGGCGACATAAACCCGTTCAGCAAGAAACTTCATCTGAAGGCGCGCTTCGTCGACGCAAATGGTTTGCGTGAAGGCTCTGAGGTTCGGCTCGCCGGCGTCCGTGTCGGCAAAGTCGACAAGATCACTTTACTCGCGCCATCTGATGTGCCTAGTGCCCCGCGTGTCGAAGTGCTGATGACTATTGATTCAACCATCGACAGCCGGCCTGCAAATGAACGCATTCGTTCTGACTCAACAGCCCAGCAAGGTTCGCCTAGTCTGCTGGGAAACGAGATGTTGATCAATATTACGCCCGGCACATCAGTGGGAACCCCCGTGCAGGATTACGCAGTGCTACCGTCCTCGTCATCAAACACCGTTAACGACTTCGCAACTTCGGGCACTGACTTAGCGCAGAGATTGAGCAAGCTATCAGATGAGATTAATGGCATCGTAAAAGACGTCAAGGAAGGCAAAGGAACGGTTGGCCGGTTATTTAGCGACGAAGCGTTGTACAACAACCTAAACGCGACTATCCGCGAAACGGAAGACGTGATGCGCCAAGTCCGATCTGGAAACGGCTCGGCCGGACGTTTCATAAACGATCCGGAGCTCTACAACAACGCGAATGACATAGCTGTCTCTCTGCGAGGAATTGCAGCTGACCTTCGGGCGGGTCGCGGTACCGCAGGGCGTTTGCTGACTGATGAAGAGCTCTACAACCGAATCAACAGAACTGCCGATAAACTCGATCGGTCGGTCGATCAGATCAATTCGATGGTTACTGAGGTAAACGCCGGACGCGGTACCCTTGGACGTCTAATCAGAGACGAACAGATTTACAATGACGCTCGCGCGGCAATTGCGCGCTTCAATACAACAGCCGAGCGAATCGACAACATGGTAGCGGCTGCTCAACGTGGTGAGGGCACTGTCGGACATCTCCTTACTGACGACACGTTGTATACAAACGTCAACCAGCTTTCGTCCGAAGGCGTAAAATTGATTTACGACTTCCGTCAGAATCCGAAAAAGTATTTAACGATCAAATTCGAGCTGTTCTGACTCCGGCGAATTAGTGCCACAGTAGGTCGATAGTCAGTACCGTAACGCCGTAGCGTCGGGTCGTCTTTATTAGTTAGGTGTGCCTAGCTGTAACGGTGACCCGACGCTACCGCGTTACGGTACTGACTATCGACCCACTATGAAGCACTTACGCCTATCTCTAAAGCCATCCAACGATCTATCTCTCCTCATCTGCTGAAGGACCATATAGTGAAGGGACTGGAATGTCGTTCAAGCGCAGATAGACGGTAAGTTGTGCGCGGTGATGGATGATGTGATTCATCACAAATCCTCTGAGTACGGCGACGCGCGGCATCGACAACACCTCATATCCGTTCGAAAGAAGCTTCCAATGCTTAAAAATGTGTTCATCGGGCTCATTCTCCAGGGCCTTACGCGCTTCTGCGACATTCTTATCAAAAGCAGCCAACACCTCTTGTCGTGAATGACATGGTGGAGTTTTCAACGGCTGCCCTCCGGGGGCCATATCAAACTCATCCATACCGAGCACAACATTGGTCCAGCCGGGTAGATTCGAGAGATGGGTCGCGACACCTCCCATGGAAAACGATTTTTCGTGAGCCTTCCAATCAAACTTGTCGTCCGGCACTCGCTCGAGTGTCTTTCTCGTATTCGCCATCTCGTAATCGAATTCCGGGATCATTGCTTGCGCTATTCCCATATCTGCTGCCTCCAAAGGCTAAATTATTGTGAGAACTGCTCCAACGTCCGATCCGCGTTCATCCAATCATAAACTTAAGCCGCAGATCTTCGCAGGTGAACACAAATCAGAAACGAACTGGCGCATTCAATGCATTGTTTGATCTTCGTTCATCTGTGAAAATCTGAATCTGAAGAGAGATGACCAAGATACCTGGCAGGATGATTGAACGCAGATACTTGCTGTCAGGACGCAAGGACATAAGAACCTCCAGCTTTGCTCACTCACTGTTTAGGGATTAAAGCGAATGCACGCACAGGAAACGTACCGAACTTGCGAATTTTTACAGGCACGGCAAAGAATTTGAACCCAGACGACGGCAACTCATTGAGGCCGCATAGATGTTCCACTATCGGAATGTCATGGGCCAAAAGAAGTGAATGTACGGGCCGCGAACCAGTTTGTGTATTGTCAACGTTGTAAGCGTCGATGCCAACCAGCCTTGCTCTACGATCAACCAGTTGTATCGCAGCTTCCTCGGTCAAATACGGATGACGCCCGCTGTAGTATTCATCTTTGCGCCAATGAAAGTCCCAACCTGTTTGAAAGAGCACGGCTTTACCGCCGATGTCTAAATGCTCAAAGCTGCGGGGATCTATCGCGCGCCCACCCGCACGGCAATCGACTACGACAGCATCAAGATTCGCCAGAGACGATAATTCAAGCTGCGATAAATCCTTTCCGTCTTCGTAACGATGAAATGGACTATCCAGGTATGTGCCAGTGTTTGCGACCATGTCGATCCGGCCAATGTGAAACTCCGTTCCTGAGGCATACTGTTTTCGCGACTCAACACGGGAAAGATGGTTTGTGATTATCGGCGCCGGCAGACCCTTATAGGTGATCATCCCGTCATCAATTGTGTGACTAACATCGATGAGATCAAATGGGTATTCCATTACCTCGGATTATTAGGGCGAACCATTCAGTACGGTTCGCGGTAGCAACTGGTCAGGTGTGCTGATTATGAATAACGCTCCTGCACAAGAACCTGGAACGTTGCCGCCATACTGTTAGGCAGGATCATCTCACGAACAGCCGTGCTCAAACGCAGTTTCTCCGCGTCGCTCACGTCACTAGCGGATCGCCGAACTAGCTCGTCCAGAATACCGGAATCCAATAGGAATTTGTCCTGTCTTTCGAATGAAAAAGTCGACAACCCCAGCGCAGAACCCAAGCTTCGTATCCGAGTCCAGTTCACGTGTGCCGTGATGTCGTGTTCCCCAGGATTTTCCAATATCTCGGCGAACTTGTGATGTGAGTAGGCTCGCAATGTGCCGTTATGTCTGGCGGGGTTGTCATAAAGTTCCGTGGCTTCTGCACCGTAATCGACTGTAATGACGTACCCACGCCGCAATTTATTGGCGACCATAGTAAGCCACCGGTCTATCTCCGGAGAAAGCTCGATGTAGTAGTCATCCCTGATATCGACACCATTCTCGGAATAAATATGAAACAATCGTTGATCCGACAAAGGGCCGACAATCCACTCGAACTCACCGGTCGATCCGAGTCCCACATACAGTTCAACCAACACGCCATTCCGCTTCGTCAACCGGTGCACCGGAAGTGCATCAAGTAGTTCATTCGAAAAGATTATTCCCTCAATAGACCCCAACGACGACAACCGGCCAAACTTTAAGTGATCTGTGAACGGCTCAAGTCGTCGTCTAATATTCTCAATGCCCAATATGCTGATCTCGTCGATAAAGTACGTCGTGGCGGCATACACCTGCGGGAAGAAACTCCGCAGCGCTCGTAGAACACCTTCCGCAAAACATGCGTCCCCCGCACCACACTCGACAATCTGCCAGCGTTCAGGGCTTCCTAATCGCTGATGCAGTTCAGCAAAATACCGTGCGAAGGTAGCCGCGAATAACTCGCTTGTCTCAGGGCTAGTTCGATAATCGCCTTCGGGACCCCAGCGGTGATAATCAGAACGAGTGTAATAACCATCTTGCGGGTCGTAGAGCGCACACCGCATCCACTCATGAAAGGTTATCGGCCCTTCAACCCGTATGCGTTCAGCCAACCGATCAGCCAGCGAGAGCGGTCGGACTGGAGTGACTTTGCCTTGCGACATCCGTTCAGGATCCTGGAGCGCTGCTTCGATCAATTTTCCTTGCGCTCGTCTCGGTCAAGGAGGCGTGTCGTATTCTCTGTGACGCTTGGAGGACTCGCAAGCTCAGCGGTTATTGGGCGTGAACGCCATGACGGGGCCTGCGCAGGCGGCGGAGGTAATGCCGATTGCGGAACGTGAGGGTTGAATTGATGTGATGACGACGGAGCGGGCACATACGGTCGCTGTGTCTGACGGTATGGATTAGGTGCTCCTTCTTCAAATACAGCCGCATACAACATTCGCAATGGTCCGCCTACGAAACAAATGATTGCTGCGAATGCAGTCAGAATCTCAAGGAAGACCGAGTTGGAGAAACTCGTCATCACGCCAAGGAGCGGCACAAGAACCGCACCAAGGAGTAGAAGAAGGCCGCCCTGCTTCACTCCCACTCGACGCGGCGAAATCTTCATCGCCTCTTCAGGAGGTTGATAAACAGGTAGCATGCCTCCGCTGCTGAGTAACTGGATTACGCTATCAAGCGGAAAACCACAACGCGAACAGAATCTGACGATGCCGGAGACTTGCTGCTGGCCACATTGGGGGCAAAACATGCAGGGCTTTTCCTCACTGAGGGTTTTTGTCTGGTTCAGTACGTCTTGCGATGGAATCCACGCCCCGGCCTTTGTCGGTGCAAGCGTAGGGAATAACCTACTGAATACAGCTCGCTAAATAATAAACCCAGCCGCGCCATCTGCGGAAAGCAAATTCCGCAGCTCGACAGCACGTCGCCTGTAACTGGTCGCTCTTTCAAGCGCATCGATCAAGACGGTCTGAATCGATTTCTGATCGCCTGAAGGAACTGCAATGTACTTGTCGAGCGCCGAATCGTCAACAAACCGGGCGAAGGCTATGCCGCGCGCGACCTCCACCTCCGCCAGATACTCGATAATGAGGTCGGTCGTAGAGAGCGTTTCGGGCAACGTCCATTCAAACGGATCGTCCCAAAGGTTCGATGTCAGCCCACCAAGCGTCTGTTCAAGCGAGCCGGCGCTCTTTATAACATTTTCAGCTATTGAACCCTGGCTCGGCGCCGCCGGTTGATAGAGCGACGACTGCGGCGTCGATTGGACCAGAGTCGTTAGCTCGGTTAGTAGACCAATGTACTCACGCTCGAGTTTTTCGACGGACTCTCGGCGCGTGCTGACAGTCGGATTCATGAGGGGAGATAGTAAAGAAGTAAGCTAATCAACGACCGTGGGTTCGCCGGTCGGTTTCTTCAAGCACGGTTCCGTAACTTCGGCCACCAAAAGTGAGACCAGTTTCCACGTGACCCTTAGCTCCGATCCGTGAACCGCGCGCTGGTGCTCCGCGGCGGGTAACGACCCAGATTCTGCCCGTTCCATCGTCGATCTCATAAGCACCGTAACCGGGAACACCATAGCTGTTTGTAACGGTACCGACGATCCCAACCTCCTTATGGCGATAGCGAGCGGGGTCGGAGTTGATCCTCGCAATGTTTGTTTGACTAGGACAGGCGGTGAACAGAACAGCGACAGCAACTACTACGAGCAGAAAACCTGCCTTGTTAATTGAGAACATGTGGTCTCCTTTAATGTTTGTAAGTCATCTCGGGAGAGGTACTGGGATGATAGCACGAGGGGAGGCGTTCGCCTCAAACTGCCAAGTAAATGGGCCGCGGATGACCGCAGATGGACAGATCAGACATAAAATTGAGCTGTCTGACCTGAAATTGAAAGACCACCGACCTGAAGTCGGGTGGTCTCTAATTACTTTCCAAACCAGCCAATTGGCCGACCAGAGAGGTCCACCCAGACGCTCTTGACTTGCGTGTACAAGTCGAGCGCGTGCCGACCCATTTCGCGACCGTAGCCGGATTGCTTATACCCACCAAAGGGTGAGGCAGCATTGAACATGTTGTAGGTATTAATCCAGACGACGCCGGCTTTGATCTCTTTCGCAAAGCGGTGTGCGCGAGTGATATCGCGCGTCCAGATACCAGCCGACAAACCATAAATGGTGTCGTTAGCCTGCTTGATTAGATCATCTTCATCCTTGAAAGTTATAACTGAAACAACCGGCCCGAAGATCTCCTCTTGCGCTACTCGCATTTGGTTCTTAACTTCCGAGAAGATCGTTGGCCTGAAGAAGTAGCCTTTAGACAGTGAACCTTCGAGTTGTGGCGGTTCCCCACCCGCAAACACCGTAGCTCCTTCTCCGCGCGCGATGTCAACGTAGCCCTTGATTCGATTGAGCTGTTCTTCTGAGACTTGCGGGCCCATCTGCGTCCCTTTGTCCATTGGATCACCGACGGCGATCTTTTCCGCCCGTTCCTTCAGTTTCGTCAAGAATTCGTCTTTGACTGTTTCCTCCACGAACAGTCTTGATCCTGCACAACACACCTGACCTTGATTGTAGAAGATGCCCATCATTGCACCAGCAACAGCTTGCTCGAGATCAGAATCTGCGAACACTATGTTGGGCGCCTTTCCTCCTAATTCCAGCGAGACCTTTGTCAGATTATCCGCCGCAGCCTTGGCGATCAGTTTTCCCACTTCCGTTGAACCGGTGAACGCAACTTTATCGATTCCTGGATGTGCGGCGAGTGCGGCTCCAGCCGTTTCACCATAGCCAGGGACGATATTCACTACCCCTTCCGGAAATCCGGCCTCCTGGATGAGCTGTGCAAGCTCCATCGCTCCCACTGGCGTCTGTTCTGCCGGCTTCAGAACCACCGTGTTACCCGCTGCTAGTGCCGGCGCGAGTTTCCAGGCAGCCATCAACAAAGGAAAATTCCAGGGAATAATCTGGCCGCAGACGCCAACTGGTTCCCGCAAGGTGTAGTTGAACATGCGGCCGGGGACTGGAATTGTCTCGCCTTCAATTTTTGTGGCCCAACCTGCAAAGTATTCGAAGTTCTCGACCACTTGGGGTAGGTCGACATACAAAGATTCCTTAATTGGTTTACCGTTGTCGGCCGTTTCGAGAGCCGCAAGCTCAGCCGCGTGTTGCTCGATCAGCTGCGAGAGCTTGTAAAGGAGTCGACCGCGATCGCGCGCGCTAACCTTGGACCATTTGCCTTCGAAAGCTCGGCGTGCGGCTGTAACTGCCTTATCGATGTCAGCCTTGTCTGCTTCTGCAACTTCGGCCAACGTCTCCCCTGTTGCCGGATTCGGCGTATTGAAGGTCTTTCCTGATTCCGCATCGCACCATTGACCATCAATAAACAGTTGGTACTTTCTCGGACGGCTATTCTCTGCGGTTTGAACTGATGACATGCACAACTCCTGTTGTTTGGTCTTGATCTAGAAATCGGTGGTTCCCGCCAATAATTGCCGTAAGACGTAAGGCAGAATGCCACCGTGTTTGTAGTAGTCAATCTCGACTGGAGTGTCGATTCTCAGCGTGACGGGAATTTCATCGACACTTCCGTTCAGGCGACGAATCACAAGCGTGAGGTTCTGTCGCGGCTTAATTCCGTTTTCGATTCCAATTACGTCAAACACCTCTGTTCCATCGAGTCCGAGCGTCATGGCGTCAGTATTTTCTTTGAACTGGCACGGCAGCACACCCATCCCAACCAGGTTACTTCGATGGATCCGTTCAAAGCTTTCCGCGATCACAGCCCGCACGCCAAGGAGCCGCGTTCCCTTCGCTGCCCAGTCGCGCGAACTTCCGGTTCCGTACTCCTGGCCCGCCAGTATGATCAGCGGTACACCTTGCTGCTGATATTTCATCGCCGCATCGTAGATGCTCACGCGCTCACCTTCGGGCTGGTGAATGGTCACGCCTCCTTCGACGCCCGGTACCATGAGGTTCTTTATCCGAACATTCGCAAACGTACCGCGAACCATAACTTCGTGATTTCCGCGGCGTGAACCGTAACTATTGAAATCTGAAATGTCCACGCCACGTTCCTGCAGGTACAAACCGGCGGGCGAAGACGCTTTTATCGCCCCGGCCGGGCTGATGTGATCGGTTGTAACTGAATCACCGAAGATCGCAAGCGGACGCGCTCCTTGGATATCTGCCAACGGACCAAGCATGTTGCTGAAGCCGTCGAAATAAGGAGGTTCGCGTATGTAGGTCGACTCTGGATCCCACTGATATACGTTGCCCTTAGTCGTCGGAATCTCATTCCACATAGGATTCTTTTCAGCGAAATCACCATACAGCCGCCTATAAGTTTCTGCATCAAATGCGGCGCGCATGAGGTCGTTTATCTCCTGCGTGCTGGGCCAAATATCTTTCAGGTACACCTCCTCGCCACCGCGACCCGTGCCCAATGGTTCTGACGAAATATCCAGATCCACTCTGCCGGCGAGCGCGAACGCGACTACGAGTGGCGGACTCATCAGAAAATTCGCTTTGATGCTTTGGTGTACCCGCGCTTCAAAATTCCTATTACCGGAAAGCACTGAAGCAGCGATGATGTCGCGTTCAGTAATGACTTGTTCAATCGCAGGATCGAGAGGTCCTGAATTGCCGATACAAGTCGTACAGCCATAGCCGACCAGATTGAAACCGAGTTCGTTGAGATAGGGCTGCAAGCCAGTTTTTTCGAGGTACTCAGTGACCACACGGGAACCGGGCGCAAGGGAATTCTTCACGGTCGGTCGCACTGAGAGACCTTTTTCGACGGCCTTCTTCGCCAGTAAACCAGCTGCAAGCATCACACTCGGGTTCGACGTATTTGTGCATGATGTAATAGCTGCAATCAAAACATCGCCATGGCCAATAAGCTCATCAGCCGAAACGAATTCGTCCTCCGGTATTTCTGGAACGCGATCCGGCGTCGGCCGGTTATTCATCATTTCGGTTTCAGTCCACAAATTAGTGTTCTTGTTTGTCAGAGCGTTGACTACAACAGGTGGAAGCGTTTCAGTCCGTTGCTCACCACCTCCGAACGTCACTCCCTGCTTGTCATGACCGATTTTTACGTGATAGCGAGTACCGACCTCATCATCAGTCTTTCCGTAGCCTCCCTCGGCGGTGGGCCGGAGAAGTAGCTCAGTAAACTGTTCTTTCAAGGCAGGCAGGTCAATTCGATCCTGCGGACGCTTTGGCCCAGCTACGCTTGGCTGGATCGAATTCAAATCCAATTCAAACACCTGACTGTAATCGCACTCGCCGTCTTTTGGAATGCCAAACATTCCTTGCGCTTTAAAGTATCGGCGGACCATCTCAACGTGTTCATCTGACCGACCGGTGGCCTGCAGGTACCCGCAAGTTTCTTCATCGACTGGAAAGAAACCCATTGTGGCGCCGTACTCGGGTGACATGTTGGCAATGGTGGCGCGATCAGTGGCGGACAAACTGGAAGCACCTTCGCCATGAAACTCTACGAACTTTCCGACTACCTTCACGCGGCGAAGCATCTCAGTGATCTTGAGAACGAGATCCGTAGCGGTAACGCCGTCGCGCAATGATCCGGTCAGATGAACGCCCACGACGTCAGGTGTCAGAAAATAGACGGGCTGGCCCAACATCGCTGCTTCAGCTTCGATGCCACCAACGCCCCATCCCACAATTCCCAACCCGTTTATCATCGTGGTATGAGAATCGGTGCCCACCAGCGTATCGGGAAAATGAACGTTCTTGTGCCAAACACTCTTCGCCAGATATTCGAGATTCACCTGGTGACAGATACCAATTCCCGGCGGTATCACGCAGAACCCGTCGAATCCCTGAGTGCCCCACTTCAAGAACTGGTAACGTGAACGATTACGTTTGAATTCGATCTGCATATTCTTTTCAAACGCATCTTTCGTACTGGCGAAGTCGACCTGCACGGAGTGGTCAATCACCAAATCGACGGGGACTAAGGGTTCAATGACGCCTGGGTTCTTGCCCAGCCGAGCAACAGCTGATCTCATTGCTGCCAGGTCAACCAGCAACGGTACTCCAGTGAAATCCTGAAGTAGCACTCGTGCGACGACAAATGGAACCTCTTCGACGCGCTCGGCCGTCGGATTCCAATTCGCGATCTCTTTCACGTCGTCTTCGGTGATTCTCTTGCCGTCACAGTTCCGAAGCACCGATTCCAACACAATGCGAATGCTTACCGGCAGTCGGGAGATTTGGCCAACACCCTGTTTTTCAAGTTGAGGTAATGAGTAAAACTGAGCAGCAGAGTCGGAGCCGGAATCAAATGTTTGAAGAGCATTGAACGGACTGTCTGACATAGCTAGGGATTAAACCCTTTCTGAAATTTCTTCTGGGCCTCTCGAATAGGCAATCACGGAATTTTTGCGGTTCAAATTGCAGTGTAAATTCCACTAAAGTGTTCGTCAAGCAACGCATTCGAGATTGGAATCTGTCGTTATCCGCTTATCCGAATTCAAAAATTAGCAGCGGATCGCAATTAATGAGGTCGTTGCTTCGCCTTCGCACGATTTGTTATAGTCTCCCCAACCCCTGCTAATCACATCTTCCCCAGATCCAAGTTTGATCTGGCGGCTAACTTGTCAACCTGGGCGACTGAGGAGGTTCTCATGCCAAAGAAGCACACTGAAGATTTCGAATACCTGGCGAACAACCCGGAATATGTACCGGATCCGGAGATTGAAGAATTTATGGAAGAAGAAATCTCGCGCGCACCTAAAGATCCGGAGTTACTTGTGCACCGTTTGCGGAACAATACGGCAGCTTCACCGCGCGATGCCGGAGGCGATTTGGACGCGGCCTGGGAAGATGTAAACGATAGCGGGTCGGAAACAGTAGCAGGCGACAATCCGACGCCGGATCAATCCCTGGTTGAAGAGAACGCTCAAGCCGTTGGTGTAAGTTTTGAAGATAACGAAGAGTTGGAGTTCGTGGATAAGATTGAACGACGGGATAGAGAACGTTTCGAATTGGAAGAAAGATCGAAAGCGACCGAAGACATGATTTAAGTAGGACAGGCTTTCTTGCCTGTCTCCTTTGACAGACAGGCTCTTTCCTTTGACAGATGACAGACAGGAATGTCTGTCCTACTTAGAAGGTCTTTCTACTGTCCAGCAAGATTGTTACTGGACCATCATTTACCAGTTCAACCTGCATCATCTTTCTAAAACTGCCAGTTGCGACCGATTCGACGATTTCCCTGGCCTTCCTTAAGAAAGATTCATAAATCGGCTCAGCGACCTCAGGTTGCGCAGCGTCACTCCACGACGGACGCAGACCACGTCTCACGTCGCCGTACAGCGTAAATTGAGAAACAACCAATAAGCCGCCACCAATGTCTTTGAGAGAGACATTCATCTTTCCCTGCTCGTCGTCGAAGATCCTAAGAGCGATAATCTTATTGACGAGATACTCAATATCTTTCTCGGAGTCGTCTTGAGCTATACCTAACAAGACGACGAGACCGTTTCCAATCTCGCCAACAATCTTGCCGTCGACGGTGACTTTCGCGCGAGTTACGCGCTGAACGACAGCTCGCATCTTCTAACGTCCCGGCGAGCGGACGAATCGATATTGGATCCTTCCATTAACTCTGATTGGAACGCCTCCGATCATGGTTGGTGTGAAGCGAGCATCTTTTGAGAGATCAAACTGATCATTTCCTGGGAGGTCGACTGGGCCGGATTTCGACGCGACTCGGGAGGCTTCGATCGGGGTGATGCAAAAGGTCCATGACGGTAAGAGCAATGTCCTGAGGCTGCAACTGCCAGCTCTTGCTTGCACTTGGCTCGTCGCCACCAAATTCGGTGTTTACAGATCCGGGCATTATGTAACTGACTTTAATCCCATCGTGCCTGACTTCTTGCATTAAGGCTTCACTAAAACCATTGAGTCCAAACTTCGACGCGTTGTAGGCCGCCATCTGCGGATGAGGATTGGCGCCGGCTAATGAGGAGATGTTTATGATGTACCCGCCACCACGTCGCTTCATTAGCGGAATCGCCTCATGACAACAGTAGAAGACACCGAAGACGTTTGTCTCCAACACTGCTCTGAAGTCTTCTGGAGTCATGCTCTCCACCGTAGTGAAGATTCCGATTCCTGCGTTGTTGACTAAGATATCAACGCCGCCGAGTTCATCAGCGGTCCGCCGAAAAAGCGATCTCACGTCGTCATACTTTCTCACGTCGCAAACCGTGCCGGTCGCTCTGGCTTTTCCCACCTGGTTTAGACTGGATACGGCTGAGTGCAATTCTCCTTCGTTGCGCCCGCAAATAGAGACGTTTGTACCAGCAGTGACAAGGTGCTCAGCAATACTTCGCCCGATGCCCTTGGTGGCACCAGTGATAACCGCCACTTTTCCAGTCAGTTCCACAACCGCTCTCTTCAGTTACGTATCCAGCAGCCCGGACCGCTAGCCTTGTAGCTTGACCTTCAATCTCTCGTTGACGATCTTCGGGTTAGCTTTACCCTTCGACGCTTTGATTACCTGACCGACAAAGAACCCAAATAATGTTTCTTTACCGCCACGATAACTCGCAAGTTGTTGCGGATTCGCTTCAATAACCTGATCAATTAATGCATCTATCTCGGATGTATCGCTGAGTTGAACAAGACCCTGTTCGGCGACGATCGTTTCGGCAGTCTTACCTGACTTAAACATGTCGACGAGAACATCTTTTGCTTGTTTCCCGCTGATCTTTCCGTCATCGATCAATTTTATGAGTGCTGCCAACTGTTCCGGCGGAATCGGCGAGGCATCGGCGCTAACGCCCGCAGCCTCAAACTCTCGCAATAACTCTGATCGAATCCAATTCGACGCGGCGCGGGCATTGCCAGACCTTTCAGCAACTTTTTCAAAATAATCGGCCAGTGATTTGTCTGATACAAGCTGCGAAGCGTCGGCGAATGACAGGCCGTGCTGATCGATGAACCGGTTACGTCGCTGCTCCGGCAGTTCGGGCATACTCTTTCGAACTTTGTCGATAAAATCCGAGGAGACAATTAACGGCGGCAAATCGGGCTCTGGGAAATAGCGATAATCGTGGGCCTCCTCCTTCGAACGCATCGTGCGAGTTTCCAACGCTCGATCATCCCATAGTCTGGTTTCCTGTCGAAGGCTGCCGCCGGATTCAAGCGTCTCGACATGTCTTCTCACTTCAAACTCGATTGCGCGCTGCATGAATCGGACTGAATTGAGATTCTTCAATTCGACCTTCGTTCCGAATTTTTGATCACCCTTTCGGCGCACCGAAACGTTCGCTTCGCACCGCAAGTTTCCCTTCTCCATGTCTGCTTCAGAGGCACCCACCCACTGCAAAGACCGACGCACGTGGTTTACATAGTCGTACGCCTCCCAAGACGAACGAAAGTCGGGCTCGGTGACAATCTCAGCCAGTGGTACACCTGCACGATTTAGATCGATATATGAATAGCGATCGACGTCCGGAAGACCCTCATGCACATTCTTCCCTGCGTCTTCTTCCAGGTGAAGACGGGTTATTTGAATAGTCTTAGGTCTCCACTCAATTGGATGGCCGGCTTCGTCTCGGTCCGCAGTCATGATCTCCAACGTACCGTTGGCAGAGAACGGCTGATCGTACTGCGAGATTTGATAACCTTTAGGTAGATCTGGGTAGAAGTAATTCTTGCGGGCAAATATTGACTGATGATTGATCTGCAGCCCGAGGGCGAGTGCGGCACGTGCGCCCAACTCGACCGCGCGACGATTTAAGACAGGCAAGGCTCCGGGCAATCCCAAACAGACGGGACACGTGTTCGCATTAGGCTCGTCACCAAATCGAGTCGAACAACCGCAGAAGATCTTGGACTCGGTGCTCAACTGAGCATGAATCTCAAGACCGATAATCGTTTCCCAGCCGGTCATTTGCTAGTGATTCGTTTTTGGATCCTTCTCCGTTGGAGGCATGCGCCTCCCTGCGCCTCCTTGCCACCAATGATTCCTTTTCCGCTCCTGACTGCTGCTCCTGCTCTTGTCTACGGTCGCAGCCACCCAGGATACGCGCCGGCTCGCCGCGCTTCTTCTTCCAAGTCGCGCCAACGCGCCTGCAGCGCCGCACGTTTACCCAGAAGATCATCCAGCTGTGTGATCAGCATCGATCGTTCGTATGAGTTGTCTTCGTACGGACTACCATAGATGGACGAAGGCGAAAACGGGAAGAAGGGCCGCGCCGGTACCCATCCACCATAATAACTTTGTCCAAACGTTACTCGCGCTCGATTTTGCTGAGACCAGCGGCCGCTTCGGTTTCCATAAAAGCCAGATGCCGGCCAACCAAAGCCGGGTTGGACGAACGAGCTGAAGGGTGTAACGAAGCCATAGTCGGAACCTGTTGGAAGTTCATTCAGCCGCGCCCGCACAAAATCAATTCGGGCATTGGTCGCTACGAGCTGTGAACGCAAATCTGAAGCTCGTGACCTCCAATACTTCTCTGAATCGTACTCGCGAGCTCGCATAGTGTTGGTGAATACAGTGTCAGACTCCACTTGAGCAATCGATCGGAGTCTGTGTTCCTCGACTGTTGGTAGCCCAAGTTCCTTTCGACGCTTTTCATATTGGGCTTCACTCCTTAACCGAGCTGTGCGGAACTTCTCCAGGTCCTTGTTCGTGATGGTTCTTCGGGTGTTCTTCGCTTGTTGTGCTTGAGAGCCAACCTGTGCGCCCGAAAGCGTTAAGTCGTTGCGTGTCGAATGTCGGCCATACGCGCTTACGGAAATCGTGGCTGACCCGACAATCAACCAAACCGTCAAACTGCGTAAAGTTCTCTTACTGAAACTACGGGTGTGTAGAATCATGGGACACCTCTACCGAGTTAGAGTCGTGGAAGATTTGCGCCTAGTATAGCCTGACGAATTGTCTCTCCCAAGCCGCAACGGGCTGAAAAGCCCGTTTTTTGAAGAAAAAATCTTTGCAACCGCCTTGGCTCTCTGATATACATGCCTCGCTTTTCGACACGTCCTGCGCTCGTGAAATTCACGCGGAGATTCGGCTCGACCTCGCTGGAGTTCCGCATGGTTCTTTACCTTTCACAGAGGAGCTAAAGACAATCATGGCTAAGACTGTTTGCAAGGTTCTCGGGGTCGTTTTCCTGTTGGTGGGTTGTGCCGGTTTCGCGGCGCCGATGCTGCTAGGTGCTCACCTGACACCACCCCACAACGTTGTTCACATAGTCTCTGGGGTGATAGCCCTTTACTTCGGTTTTGCGGGATCATTGTCCGGCGCAAAGGCGTTTTCGCTGGTCTTCGGGGTTGTTTATCTCGCGCTTGGCATTCTGGGTATGGCGTTGGGGACAGGCGCGGAACATATGTGGCACGTCGGTCCACTTCAATTTGGTCAGATGGACCATGGCATTCACATCTTATGGGGGGTGGTCTTCCTCGCTGGAGGTCTATTCACGAAAACTGCTTGATGCATAACCAGTAGCACAGACATCCCTGTCTGTCACTGTTAAAGGAAACAGACAAGAATGTCTGTCCCTACTCAACTTGAGAGTTCATTTTCAGGTTGCAAGGAGGAGTTCAATAAGTGACGCAAATTGCGCCCTGAAGTCCCGCACCTTGCAACCTGAATCTTTTCAGGATTCAACGAGTTCTTACATCTGGCCTCACGAGGCTTCCCTGATCACTGGCCACTTCGCTTCAGCAATCCACAATGCTCCGAACAGCAATGCCGTATATAAGCAATCACCCAGGATTGTATTTTGAAAAAACGGTAGGGCCGCAACGTAGCACGCAATTAATCCATCAGACGTCTTTGGATAAAGCGAGCCGAACGCCCAAACACCAAGATTCGTCAAAGCGAAGAACAGCACCGAACCAGCAAGCGTCGCGCCGGCCACAAGATAGCCTTTGGTTCGCCTCCGTAGGAGCAACCCGATACAAGCGATAAGACAAAAGGCTCCGTAGACGATCCACATCTGGCGGTAAAAACCCAAAACAAAGTCACTGAGAAGCAATGCTGAAAGCGGAATCGCAAACGCGAATCGTTTGTTTGAAAAGTGCGCGCCACTGAATAGTGCTAAGGCCGTGATCGGCGCGACGTTCGGCGGATGAGGAATTAGCCTCGACGCCGCTGCTGCGACGATGAGGCCTGTGACAATTAACGCTCGTGATTTGTTCATCTTCTATCTCCGTTCACTCAGGTACCAGGTCCCGAAACCAAAACGTTCCTCGCAAAACTCTTTCGCCGAGAGAAAACTCCACCGGTTCAGTAAATAACGGCCCGTCGAAAACAAATGTGTGGAATTCCCCGTTTTCTCCACATGGGTCTACATGGTCCGGAAGCGCTTGAAGAAAGTTATTGTCGATCATTCTACCGGCAAACGATTCGTCGAGAAGTTGCGCGTTCACGCAAGTAATCACAGCTTTGAAACCTAAGCCCACAAAATCTCTCACAAACTCTGAAGTATTTCGTTGCCACACCGGAAACATTGGTTTCATTTGAAGTCGCTCAAGGAACTGCTCTCGGTAAGCCCTGATGTCTTGCAAGAACAGGTCACCAAAGGCAATGGAATCCACGCCCACCTGCGCGTACTTCGAAAGAGCTGCAGCCATTCTCTCTTCATACTCCACATTTGTCGCATCCTTTGAAATAAGAACCTGATGTAGTGGCAATCCCATCACGTCAGCCTGGCGTTCAAGCAACACGCGCCTAACGCCGTGCATGCTTACTCTGTCGTAGTCTTCAGTCACTGTGGTAATCAATCCTGCGATGTCGAACGCCTTAAGTTTCTTCAGTTCATAGAGAGCTAAACAACTATCTTTGCCGCCGCTCCAAGAAACGAGAATCGGCTGCCCCGACTGTCGGTTGTAATTGATAGTGTCTGGTTTCAGCTGTTCCAGCATTAGCAAACGCTCACGGGTCCGGTTAAAACCTAACCTTCACTCCGCCTCTGGCGACAATTCCCGGCGCACGAAAACCATTTTCGAAGTACTTCTGATCGAAAACATTGTCAGCACCTCCAAAGAACTCCAGTGCCCGTCGATCACTGATTGGATGTTCGTACGTTAGAAATGTGTCAACTTTGGTGTATCCAGCAAAGGTGAAAGTTACAGGAAATACCGGCGCCAGATAATCACCCACGCGATTGAGAAAAAAGCTTCCAAGAAACCGGTGGTATCGTTGCGTGAACGACAAACTAAACTGGTGAGCGGGCGTGACGAACTGTGGTTGCAGTCCACCTGGGACGACAAAACGATCTGAGTTTGTGTATGTGTAAGAGGATCGAAGCATACTTCCGTGATACGGGGCGGTCTCAACGTAGGCCTCAACACCGCGTGAGATTCCGCCTGGAAAGTTGACGAAGCCGCCGGTTCGGTCGAATCCCAACGGGTCGGGATCACCAGTCGGATTAAAGAAACTGCGGAAACTCTTGAAGTCGATGACGCGCTGTAAGCGAGTGTAAAAATATGTGAGTCCAAGAAGTAATTTGTCGTGCGCCAGACGTTGATCGACACCCGCGTCTACAGCGATTGACTGTTCCGCACGTAATGTGGGGTCGCCGAATCGCGTTTGGACGTTCTGAAATACGCCGTCACCGAATCGCTCAAACAACGAGGGAGCACGAAAGCCATTACCAACGTGACCTCGGATCTTTGTGCCTGTCGATTCAAAGAAGTAGGCAATGGCGCCATCTCCAGTGATGGAACTGTCTGCGGTTATCGACGCTAACGGCCCAGGACGATCGGCCGCGCGAATCCTGAAAAACTGTTCACGGGCACCTAGCGAAATTTGAAGTCGACCATCCAGAAGAATGATCTGATCCTGACCAAAGATCGCAAATGTCCGCTGCCGATCGGTTGTGCCCGGTGCCGCCCCAAACGCCGATGTGAATCGTTGGAAAAGTGTTTCGTTCTCGAACTCAAAACCAGCAGTCGCTATGTTTGTGTTATGTAAAGCGATATTGATGCGAGCGTCCAGGGTATCGGTTCCGCCATTGTTGATGCTGGTGAATTCAAATTCGCCAAATGGCGACAAAGACGCAAACTGAGGATCAAACTCGGGGCCGTTGTAATTCCGTCTACGCGTGCGCAAGTGTTGGTAAGCAACAGTGTAGTTAACCTTGGCATTTAATGAGTGCGTAAAACGGAACGCGCCACTCCAGATTGCATTTCGACGACCCTGGTCCGGGTTATTGAAATCGGGCTGGAAATTTACCGACTCAATAGCTCGCGGAAACTGTTGGCCGCTAGTTAGCGCGCTAAAGATCGGCTGGGGATTATCGTTAACACGTGCGTTTGACGAGCTCCCAAAGAAGTTCGCGGAAACGTCAATCGAGGGAGTTAACGTATAGTAAAACCGAGCTACTCCTCCTGTATTGCCATACTGATCCTGGTCATCGATACCATGCCGAACATCAATGCGTGTAATTCCAAAAGTAAAACCTCCTTTGCCTCCAATGCCGGAGTTTCCCTCGATTCGTTCTCGAAACAAACCAAGGCCGCCTCCCTCAAACTCAGCCTCGAAGGTCGGCGTTCCTGCTCCTATCCTCGGAACGATGTTGATGACTCCACCGATAGCATTCGTTCCATAAATAGATGAACCGGAACCACGCAGCACCTCGACTCTATCAATGTCATTGATGAGAAAATCCGTAATGAACGGAACCGCCGACCCGTTTATGTCCGCGGAATCGCGAATGCGCAGTCCGTCAAAGAGAATCGACGTGTCGAAGTTGCGCTGTCCTCTTAAACGGAGCGATGTAAGCGAGCCTGGCGAACCTTGTTGCTGCACGCGTAATCCTGGTGTTCCTCTCAAGGCCTCCGGCAGATTTACTTCGTGACTTGCTTCAATATCCTCTGAACTTACGGTTGTGAGCGCCTTTGCCACCTCGTCAATGCGTTGCACTGTTCCCGTAGGAGTAATCACAACGCTGGCGCTGATACCTGCAAGTTTTAGTTTTACGTCGGTTGTCACCTCATCATCGTCGTGAACTGTAATATTCCGCGATGTGAACACGGCAAAGCCATCGGCGCGTACTTCAACTAAGTATGAACCGCTTCGCAAACTCCGAAACACAAAAGTGCCTGACTGATCCGTTGTGTTTGAAAGTAGAAGACCGAAACGGGAGCGCAACAATACAGTTGCTCCAGTAACCTTCGCGCCTGTTTCGTCAGTTACAGTTCCTCTGACCGTTGCAGTGTGCTGAGCATGAACAGCGACGGCAATGCCGAATATCATTGCAGTCGTGAAGATTAGATTAGTTAGAGAGATACAGAAGGTTGGAAACGATGGACGTCTTTGTTTCATATAGCTTCTCCTGCCCGTCGCAGTGCGAGCTGAAATAGAACCGTGCGTCAGGTTTCCTGGCTCGCAGTTGTGATCCTTCGATCGCCTCGGCTCTTCGCCTTCCCAGGTAATCCCAGTGGCTACATTGAAGAGCTCTGTCACTGCGTACAGTTGCGCGGGCAGCGGCGGCTTTTACCGCCTTCCCTGAAATGACAGTTCTTTGGTTGTCAATTGACCCGGTGCACCGGTGTAACACGAGGTGCGCCAGTTATGGGGTGCGCATCAACAAGGACTTCAACCCCAAACACATCTTCAAGAACGGTCGATTCCAAAACGTCCTTAGGTTTTCCGACCCGTATCATTCGACCGTCTCTCATTAGTAAGACCTGGTCGGCAAACTCAGACGCCAGGTTGATGTCATGCGTGACTACTAGAGCCGCACAGGCGCGTTTATTACAGCGACTCCTCACTACTGCCAGTAATGACAACTGATGGGACATGTCGAGATTGGCAGTAGGTTCGTCGAGTAACAAAAATTGCGCTTCGGTCGCTAACGCTCGCGCAAGCACGGCGCGCTGGCGTTCTCCTCCGGACAACTCGTTCATCAACCGGCCACTCAAAGCGGCCAACTCAGTCTCAACAATGACTGCTTCGGCGACCTTAACGTCGTTCTCTGTCTCCCAACCCCACGCGGCATTCGTGGCCCATGCGTAACGCCCACCGAGTACGAACTCAAGCACAGTAATCGGAAAGCGAAGGTCCGCTTCCTGAGCGACAACAGCAATTCGCCTCCCCATCGTTCGGCGATTTAACTGGTCAATAGGCTGCCCATCGAGTTGGACCGACCCAGTTGCCGGTCGCACGTAGCCGTTCAGCGCTCGCAACAATGTCGACTTACCCGCACCATTTGGGCCAATGATCGCCGTGACTGTCCCAGGTTGCAGCGTGAGAGAAACCCCGTCAACCGCAACCCGATCGCCGTAGTTGATCACCAGATTCTTCGCTTCCAACGACGTCATATTCAGTTCTCGGAACACATAGGTCCTATAGGTCCTCTTAAGTGCGCGAGCCATCAATTTCGCTTCAGCAAATAAATAAAAAGCGGAGCACCGATCAATGCTGTGATCGCGCCAACAGGCAGCTCCCTTGGCGCTATGATTGTCCTGGCTACCGAGTCAGCGATGATAACGAATAATGCTCCACCAATCGCGGCCGCAGGAATCGTCAAACGGTTATCACTCCCCAGCGACAATCGAACCAAGTGCGGGACCACCAGCCCGACGTAACCGACGGAGCCGCTCGCCGCGACGGAGCTGCCCACCAATAAGCTCGCGATCAGAAAAACGACGATACGGACCCGCCCAACCTCAACACCCAAATCAAAGGCATCTCGCTCGCCCAACATCAAAAGATTCAGTGAGCGAGCATTCGCCGCCAGAAGAATGGCTCCAGCAATGGCAATCAGAATAGCTATGGGCAAGAGTGTTTCGCTCGTGCTCGAAAGATCGCCCAGTAACCAAAAGGTGAACGAGCGTATACGAGTAACATCCATCATCGTAGTAACGAAAACAATTACGGATGAAAGAAAGGTCGTGACGATCACTCCAGCAAGAACCAATCTTTCCGGCGTCGCGCCTGTCCGCCCACGGGCCAGGCGATAAACAGCGAACGTCGCAACCAATGCGCCTGCGAACGCCAACAGTGGCCGACTCCATTCATTTGACCCAAAGAACACCAGCGCAGTCATGGTGCCCACTGCTGCCCCATTTGAAATCCCAAGCAAATAAGGTTCGGCGAGTGGATTGCGAAGTAGTGCTTGATAGCTGGCGCCGGCAGTCGCCAATGAACCACCAACAGCGGCTCCGAGCAATATGCGCGGTAGTCTGATTTGAAAAAGAATGTCGAACTGATCTTGTGTAAGGCCACAGCTCGTACGGCCGAAAGAAACAAGAGCGCAGATGCTGGAGGCTCGAGGCAAAGATTCACTGCCAACGAGTGTTGTCACGACAATCACGATGGCCAATGCCACGAGTAAAGCTGCGCACGCGAGAACCGTCTTCTGAAACGTCGCGCGATATTGCGAACTCAACGAGGCCCCTGATTTCACGAATGCTTTCGTCACTGCTTGAACGCTTCCGGGTGAAGTGCTCTTGCCGTTTCCTCGAGCCCGTCGACAGCACGCGGGCCTGGCCGTACCAAGTGATCGTCATTGATTTTGTAAACTCGACCGGCGAGAACGGCAGGAGATCGTTTTAGGGCATCGGCGACAATTTTATTGTTGTCACCCATTGAACCGCCCGTTGGTAGGATGATCGCCTCTGGCTTCGTGGCGAGCGCTGCTTCAGCACTGAACTTAGGCCAGGCACCGGGAACATCCGCCGTCACTGAAATCGCACCTGCGCGACGAAGAAGATCGTTGACGAAAGAATCTTTTCCTGCCGTGTAAAGCGGTTCGGCTGAAAGTTGATAGAAGACACGTACCGGAGTTCTTCCCTTGACCTTTTCTTCCACCGACGTAACTCGCGCCTTTAATGCGTCGACCACTTGCTTTGCTTTGTCCGAAGCTCCGACGATTTCACCAATCTGTTGAATCGAGCGGAATACACCTTCCAAATCATGCGGGTCCGTGACAAAGACGGCGATGTCATGCTCCTGCAGTTGCTTCGTAAACACTTCGAGTTGAGAGGCAGTCGAAACGAGAACTAGTTGCGGTTTCAGTGCAACGATACGTTCGAGACTCGGATGCAAGGTATCGCCAACTTCCGCGACCGCCTTTGCCTCAGGTGGAAAATCGCAGTAACTAGTTCTGCCAACCAGACGATTGCCGGCTCCGATTGCAAAAACGATCTCGGTCAGGTTCGGCGCCAGAGACACGACGCGAACAATTTCCGGAGCCAGTGAAACTGATCGACCTGAATCGTCGATGACGCTACGTCGGGCAGCGGTTGTCGCAGAGTTTGAGTTCCTTGTGTTTGTGCAACCCTGAACGCAGACAAATACCAGGGCAAACAGAAGCACGAAACGTAACTTATTGATTGGGATGCGGCGGACAAAAAACAAATCCCGCTGACCTCCTATTCCAGCATTGGAATTCAGGCATCAGCGGGACGATGAATGGCCCGGTGGCGCCCTAAACACCTTTGCGCGAGTGTTGATAAGGCAGCTAGCATTGTGGGCAGGTCTCCTGGCTTAGGAACGCGTACGTTCGTATCACAGTGGCGCGACCGCGCGGGATTTTCACCCGCTTCCCTATTCTCTCCGTCTGAACGGAGCACCCAAATGCTGAACTATGAAAGACCTGTGTTGACGCGCGTGACACTATCACGCAGATTTCTGACTGTCAAACTCACCGTCGAAACTTCGCATCGTGCTTTGCGCGCTTGTGCTCACGTTCGTTAATATCACTCAGCGGAAGACTAATCTTCTAAATTCATCATGATCAAAACTATCGAGTGGACGAAAGATGGCGTACGTATGTTGGATCAGAGACTGCTTCCGTCAGAGGAAAAGTATCTGATGTTGCGGTCGTACGATGAAGTCGCTGAAGCAATCCGAAAAATGGCTGTGCGTGGCGCTCCAGCTATTGGCGTCTCCGCTGCAATGGGTATCGCGCTCGGTGCAAGCCAATCCGTAGGCACGTCAGTCGCTGACCTGGAAGATGATCTCGGCTACATATGCCAGGTTATGGCCGAGACGCGGCCGACGGCCGTGAATCTCTTCTGGGCCATTGAGCGAATGCGATCACGTTTCGAGAAAGCGAAGTCGTTGGGCGATGTCGAAAAGGTCAAGGCAGCATTAGTTGATGAAGCGTTGGCTATTTTCAACGAAGACCTCGTTGCCAACCGAGCGATAGGCCAATTCGGTGCGCCGCTTATCCCTGACGGAGGCACGGTGCTTACGCATTGCAATGCCGGCGCGCTGGCTACCGCCGGTGATTACGGTACCGCTTTAGGTGTGGTTCGTGGCGCGATCGACGCGGGAAAGAAGGTGGCTGTGATCGCCGACGAAACGCGACCGTTCCTCCAGGGATCACGATTGACCGCATGGGAGTTGGCCAAAGACAACATACCAGTTACGGTAATCACCGATAACATGGCAGGCCACGTCATGAAGAATGGGCAAGTCGATGCTGTCGTCGTAGGCGCTGATCGCATCGCGGCAAATGGCGACACGGCTAATAAGATCGGTACGTACATGGTTGCTGTGCTCGCTAAACAACACAACATCCCGTTCTATGTGGCAGCACCGTTGACGACGCTAGACCTTACCCTCGCATCAGGTGAGCAGATACCAATTGA
>DATBSH010000465.1:0-12735 GCA_036559885.1 Pyrinomonadaceae bacterium | reverse complement strand
GGCTTTGAAGTTTCCGAATGTTTGTCCCTTAACCGAGACCTTCAAAGTATCGTGGTTATAGGCTGCCGTCGCACCGACAGGGGCAATCAAGATAGGAGTCGTCTCCAACCACTTCAGTAATTCAGTGCGCCGGCGATCACGCTCCATCCATGACGCAATGTATTGGTCGAGACTGGGCGGAGGCGTATCGTCAGCAGTTCGTAGTCGCCAACTCACAAACGAACCTGCACGATCTTCGTAACCACCGTAAACGCTCCGCAGCTGAACTACAGATGCTCGGGAAAACAGTTGCAGCCACAGATCATAACCACGCTCGACATGCGGCGGCCGGCGCTCTTCGGTACGCAAGCCGGCATCAGTGAGAGCTCGTGCCGCATCGCGGACTGCGTGCTCCGTCTCCTTCGTCACAGGTATCACGCCGTCGTCTGTGTACCACGCGACCGTAACGTTCGTTAGATCTGAGATCGATGGAGTTCGCGTGTGCTCAGAATTTGATAAAGCGCGAAACAGCAAACGAAGATCATTAACCGACCGCGCCATCGGGCCTATCACAGCGCCTAGCGAGTATGGTCCAATGCTGGGTGGATATTGTCCCTCACCCGGCACTTGACCGGTCGTTGGTTTCAAACCGACAACTCCACAGAAGTGCGCGGGGATGCGAATGGAACCAGCGAGATCACTTCCAACACCTCCAGGTGACATGCAGGTAGCCAGTGCTACTGCTTCACCCCCACTCGAGCCACCCGGACTCTTCGAAAGGTCATGAGGATTGTTGGTGCGACCAAACACCGGATTGTCGGCTGTGTAGTCCATTGCCATCTCAGCCGGATTGGTTTTGCCAAGAATTATCGCTCCGGATGCTTTGAGTCGGGCGACGGCCGGAGCGTCGCGCTTGGGCACAAAGCTCTCGCGCGTCGGCGAGCCACTGGTTGATCTAAGACCCGCCGTCTCGATTGTGTCTTTGATGGTTACTGGCAAACCGTGAAGCGACCCGATGCTCCTGCCGTCAGTCAACCTTTGTTCAGCTTCGCGCGCCTGGTCCAACGCATTGCCGGCGAGCGTCACAATCGCGTTTAGTCGAGAGTTTACCTTATCGATCTGCGCTAGATGTGCTTGAACGACCTCGACGGGCGAGACTGTCTTTGTTCGAATCATCTCTGCTAGGGTCGTGAGCTTTTGTTCGATTAGCTGTGTCATACAGATTGATCACTGGGATCGCGGACGTCTCGTCCGCAAATGAGCGCGAAGCGTGAATACGTTTTCGCGTCTAACGACGCGGTTGCGGACGAGACGTCCGCGCTCCCAGTAAGAGGTGTTTTGCAATTCCTCAACTTCTAAATATAATTCAATTGCTCTGTTCACAGTCGCTAACAACCTGCCTGAACCAACGCGTCCGACCTCCTTGTTCGATGCGGGCGGAAAAGGAGTGGATAATTGGCTATACGTTTGAGCAGGACCTTCATCCTGCGCAAGCTGCATCAGCTTTCCGGTATTGTCCCGCTTGGGCTGTTTCTCCTGGAACACTTTTACACAAACTCCAAAGCCCTCACCGGAGCTGCGGATTTTAATGATGCGGTCAAAGATCTTCAGTCGATCCCCTACATTTTGTTCGTTGAGATTATCGGCATCTTTATACCGCTCATCTATCATGCCGTCTACGGCCTCGTCATAACTGTTGAGGCAAGACCTAACAACCTCGCGTATCCATATCCGCGGAACTGGTTCTATTTGGTCCAAAGAATCACGGGCGTCATCCTATTCATCTTTATCACTTTCCACGTACTAAATTTCAGGTTCGGGCTGGTTCCTGGTCTCAATACTGTTTCTGTTGCTCATCATCCGGAGCAAGCATTTGAGATCGTTGCGCGCGAGTTTCGAATGACCAGCATCTTCATCGTGTACATCATCGGCATTACCGCAACAGTGTGGCACCTCGCAAATGGCATTTGGTTATTTCTTGTCGACTGGGGCATCACCATCGGAGAGCGAGCCCAACGTCTTACAGGTTACGCGTGTATCGCGTTTGGCGTCTTGCTACTGCTTGTTGGTGTGAACGCGGCAGTCGCTTTTATCAGGCCACAAGGTTTGCTTGGAGGCATTCTCTAGGTCATGGCAACGAGTATAAAAATCGCGATCGTTGGTGGCGGCCTCGCAGGATTAGCCGCAGCGATGAAGATTGCTGAAGGCGGACATGCAGTCGACCTGTTTTCAGTTGTTCCGGTGAAACGTTCGCACTCCGTCTGTGCCCAGGGAGGCATCAACGGAGCGGTGAATACCAAAGGCGAAGGTGACTCCACCTGGGAACATTTCGACGACACTGTATATGGCGGCGACTTCCTTGCCAATCAACCGCCAGCCAAAGCAATGTGCGAGATGGCCCCATCGATTATTTACCTTTTCGACCGAATGGGAGTGCCCTTCTCACGCACCAACGAAGGTCTACTCGACTTTCGTCGTTTCGGCGGCACCAAACATCATCGAACCGCATTCGCCGGTGCCTCTACAGGTCAACAGTTGCTCTACGCTCTGGATGAGCAGGTGCGTCGCTACGAAGTCGCCGGTAAGGTAAGAAAATTTGAGCACTGGGAGATGATGTCGCTCGTGCTCGATGATCACCAAGTGTGTCGTGGTCTCGTAGCAATGGATCTACAGACATTGGAGTTGAAGGCCTTCCCTGCTGATGCAGTGATTATCGCAACGGGCGGGCCCGGATTGATTTTCGGCAAGTCGACGAACTCGATGGTGTGCACAGGTAGTGCAGTGTCAGCGTGCTACCAACAAGGTGCGAAGTACGCCAACGGTGAATTCATCCAAGTGCATCCGACGTCAATTCCAGGCGAAGACAAACTCCGTTTGATGTCTGAATCCGCGCGAGGCGAAGGCGGTCGCGTTTGGGTTCCACGTAAGAAAGGCGACACACGTCCCCCATCCTCAATTCCTGAAAACGAGCGTTGGTATTTTCTCGAGGAGAAGTATCCGGCTTATGGCAACTTAGTGCCGCGTGATATCGCGACTAGAGAAATCTTTCAGATCTGCATCGACGGATTTGGCATAGGCGGTCAGAACCAGGTCTACCTGGATCTTACGCACATCCCAGCAGACGTCTTGGATCGAAAACTAGGTGCGATTCTGGAAATCTATGAAATGTTCGTCGGCGACGATCCGCGCCATGTGCCCATGAGAATCTTCCCCGGTGTTCACTATTCGATGGGCGGCTTATGGGTCGACTATGACCAGCGCACGAACATTCCTGGCCTACTCGCTGCGGGTGAATGCGACTATTCGATTCACGGCGCGAACCGGCTTGGCGCGAACTCTCTCGTGAGTTGCGTCTTCGGCGGATTTGTCGCTGCACCGGCAGCAATCGAATATGCGAAGAACATCGAAAGAAATGGGGCTGAGGGATCACGCATCTACGATCAAGAGCTACAGCTTCAGCGGGAGATTAACGATCGGCTGATCAAGCAAACAGGTAGTGAGAATCAGTACCTAATTCATCAGGAAATGGGCAAGTGGATGACCGACAACGTTACGGTCGTGCGTTACAACGATAAGCTGAAGGCGACGGACAACAAGCTGCGCGAGTTGATGGATCGTTACAAAAACATCTCCATAAACGATTCGAATCTCTGGGCGACGATGGCGCTGCCTCACGCTCGGCATTTGGCGAACATGCTCGAACTAGCGCGGGTCATCACGCTTGGAGCCCTGAATCGGAACGAGTCGCGCGGCGCTCATTACAAACCTGAATTTCCGGATCGTGACGATGAGAGGTTTTTGAAGACTACGATTGCTGAGTACTCGGGCGAAGGTCCGGTAATCTCGTATGAACCAGTCGATGTTTCATTGATTAAGCCGCGCAAACGTGATTACAGCAAAGGCAAGAAGGAAGCAGCTGCTGCGGCTCCAAAACAAGGAGCACCACAGTTCGTTTCCGCCGGTGCCGAACAAAAGCCGGCAAATGTAAGTGGACCGATTATCTGGAGCCAGAACAAAGAGCGAATTAACGATCCATTGTCGGATACGGCAACGCGACGTGAACAAGGTAAGCCAATCGACGAGGCGGGAGGAAAAGGGAACGCATGAGTACCAGTCATGAACCAACGCGGAGTACCTTCAGAACGCCTCCGAAATCCGTAGAGATCCACATCCGAAGAAGAGCCAATCCGGATTCTCCGCAGTACTGGGAGGAATTCGCGATTCCCTACCGTCCTAACCTCAACATCATTTCGTGCCTGATGGAGATTCAAAAGAATCCGGTTACCAAAGCAGGCAATCGGACAACTCCGCCCGTTTGGCAGATGAACTGCCTGGAACAGGTATGTGGCATCTGCACAATGATCGTGAATGGTCGGGCTCGTCAATCGTGTTCCGCTCTGATCGACAATTTGGAACAGCCAATCAAGCTTGAACCAATGGCGAAGTTCCCGAACATTCGAGATCTCGTCGTCGACCGTTCGCAGATGTTTGATCATCTGCGGCGAGTACGCGGTTGGATTGAATTGGATGGAACTTACGATCTCGGACCTGGACCACGAATGGATCAGGAAGATGTGCAGGAACGTTATGCCTACTCCCGTTGCATGACGTGTGGTTGTTGTCTGGAGGCTTGTCCACAGTACGAAGGCGACAACTACATTGGGCCACAAGCAATCGCTCAAGTGCGACTCTTCAACATGCATCCCACCGGCAACATGACACGGGACGAGCGCCTCGAAGCGATAATGGGCGAGGACGGGATCACAAACTGCGGCAACGCGCAGAACTGTGTGAAAGCTTGCCCGATGAGTATCCCCTTAACCAAAGCAATCTACGAAGAAAATCGTGAAACTGTGGTTCACGGACTGTTCGGTTGGTTGAAATATTAGACCCACTCGGAAGCCCTCGTGCCGCGTTTTCCTGTGCCAAGATCAGACGCTTGGGGCGCTAAGCGTTAAGCTGCTCGCGGTTGGAATCTGGGACCGCACCTTCCAGAATTACGCACAATAACTTCCAGAAACTACAACATCAACTTCCAGAAAATTTGTAATTAAAAAACATTGACACGGTGGATGGCTCTGCCTATCGTAGCAGTAGAGATCCACTCACGTGCGGTAGCCCCGGATTGAAACTCAACGCCTCAAGCCAAACATCATGAAGGTTGCTGTAGTACTAATTGTTCTATTGGCGACGGCCACCTTTTGCCCATGGCACAGTGAGATGACGGCGCGTGTGAACGGCCAGACTCGAGTCGATGAAAAGGAGGCGCGCACTCCAGCGCAAAGGAAGATCGATTCTCAATTGCTTTACGCGATCTACCAAATGCGCGGAGAGGCGGAGGCGAAAGGAGTTCCAACCGAACCTGTTGTGCTTCGGAGAGACGAAAAGAAACGAGTGCTCGTTGATATTCGCTCTGAAGTCACAACGAAGCTAACCTCACTACTGAAAAGAACTGGAAGCAAGATCGTTTCTGTCGCTGCCAAAGATCGTTCAGTAATGGCTTATGTACCGCTGAACAAACTCGAAAGGATCGCAGACCTTAAAGAGGTCCAATTCATTAGCCAGCCAGCTGAAGCAACAACGAACTGACTATTCCCCGAGCCCCGGCAGTTCGAACCTACTCACGCTTTAGCAATCATTGGCCGCCTCAAAAAAGCAGCTCTCCATATCAATTCGTCAAGTATTGACTACCAAGGAGCCCGACTATGACCAAATCCGCACGTCGAAGTCGATCTACACACAAGCGGAAAGCATTCCGCTTCAAACTTGTAATCGCGCTGCTTGCGATTAGCGCGATTGCACTCGTGGCCGGCACATCTGCGTTTTCTTTGCGGTTCCCCGGTGCGAGCGCTGCTGCACAAGCAGAAGAAAACGGCATTAGTCCTGAGGCCTTGGCGCAAATCGAGGCCCTGATACTTGAAAAAGAGTCGCGCACACCAACAGAAAGAAAGATGGATTCGCAACTCATTTACGAGCTGAAGATGGATCGAGGTGAGGCTGTCGCCAACGGAGTGCGGACCTTGGAGACAGACCTTCCGGTATCCGACACCGGCAAAACTGTTGTCGATATTTCTGCCAACGTTTCTGACGGCTTGTTGCTACAGCTGCGTGAGAACGGCGCAGACATCATCAGCGTTGTGCCCGAACGCGACAGCGTAAGAGCCTCCGTTTCTCTTGATGACCTGGAGTCGGTTGCGGCTCTGGCCGATGTGAAATTCATCCAGCCAAAACAAGACGCGGTCACATCAGGTTTGACTGAACAAGTGATTGATGATCGTCATAGCGGAACAACAAAGTCCGTGAAACCAGGTTACGCGAATCGCGTTTCGCACGTTCGTAACCTCCTGGCGGCGGCGTTGCAGGATCCATATGACACCAGTGTATCGGGATCTGTTCCACCCACAGGAGTGGGTAGCCAAACAACTGAAGGCGATGCTACGCACCGAGCGGCTTCTGCGCGCGGTACATTTCATACCAACGGCACTGGCGTGAAGATCGGTGTCCTGTCAGACGGCGTTAGTAATCTCGCTGCAAGTCAGGCGCTGGGTGATCTTGGTCCAGTGACCATTCTTCCGGGACAAGCAGGTTCAGGTGATGAAGGAACGGCGATGCTGGAGATCGTTCACGATATAGCTCCAGGCGCGCAACTCTATTTCGCGACGGCATTCACAAGTATCACAAGTTTTGCGCAGAACATTCGCGATTTGCGAACTGCCGGTTGCGACATCATCATTGATGACGTCTTCTACTTTGTCGAAACACCATTTCAGGACGGACAACTTGCACCGACAAACACAAATGGTGGCGTAGTTATTCAGGCCGTAAACGACGTCACCGCGTCGGGTGCGATGTACTTTTCTTCCGCCGGCAATTCCGGAAACCTCAACGACGGAACTTCGGGAGTGTGGGAAGGAGACTTCGTTAACGGCGGCAACACCAGTTCGCCGCTGCCCGTTGGTCAAGTGCACAGGTTCGGCGCACAAAACTTCAATACGCTGACCGTCGCCGGTAGCGGGCCAATCAATCTTTACTGGTCTGATCCGCTCGGTGGATCTTCCAACGACTACGACCTGTTCCGACTAAACGCTGCAGGTACCGCCGTAGCGGCAAGCTCAACGAACATTCAAAATGGCACGCAGGATCCCTACGAACAGGTCACCGCGAACACTTCGAATCCGCGAATAGTAATTGTGAAGAAAAATTCGGCACAGCCGAGATTCCTTCACTTGAATGCCAATCGCGGACGGTTCTCGATAGTGACCGCGGGTCAAACGCACGGACATTCCGCGGCAGTCAATGCATTCAGCTGCGCAGCGACTCCAGCCAGAGGTCCGTTTCCGAATCCATTCAATGGAAGCAACACGGTTGAGACCTTCAGCTCTGACGGACCACGACGCGTGTTCTTCCAATCTAACGGGGCCCCATATACCCCCGGAAACCTCTCTTCAACAGGCGGCGTCCTTCGTCAGAAGCCTGATATCACGGCCGCGGACGGAGTTGCTGTGACGGGAGTCGGAGGTTTTTCAAATCCATTCTTTGGAACGTCGGCTGCGGCACCACACGCAGGTGCGCTCGCTGCGCTGCTCAAGTCAGCGAATCCGGTACTTACACCGGCGCAGATTCGTGCGGCGTTAACAAGTAGTGCCATCGATATCGAAGCCGCCGGAGTCGATCGAGACTCAGGCGCAGGTATCATCATGGCCTACAGCGCACTTCAGGCAGCAGGTGTTACCGGAACAGCATTTCTTGAATTCGGTGCGATTACTGCAAATGAAGATCCCGGCGACGGCAACGGATTAATCGATGCCGGCGACGGAGCGAGTTTGACTATACAGCTTCGGAATACGGGCGTGGCTGGTGCGAGCGCAATCAACGCCACCCTAACGAGCGCGACACCGGGCGTTACGGTTCACACACCGAACACGTCGCCGTATCCGGATCTCGGGGTCGGTGGTATTGGAACGAACGCAATGCCGTTCCGATTCACAGTTGCGTCTAACGTGGCTTGCCCAGCAACACTGCAATTCACGTTGACCGTCAACTTTACCGGTGGCGTTAGCCCACAGGTAATGCATTTCAGCGTTCCTAGTGGACCACCAGCAGTCAATATCAGTTCAACCCTTGATACGACTGCGCCGGCTAGCGGGGCGGGATTCACCGGTTCTACTGGAACCATTGCCACCAGGCATTTTCGTGATGGCGTGGCCAGCTCATGCGGAACCGCGAAAGCATTCCCAGGCACCACGGCTCCGGGAACAAGACAATACGATGCATATACGTTCCAAACCTGTCCGAATAGCGCACCAAGTTGCATTACGGTGACATTCGCTGGGGCGAACGCCATCAACATGTTCTCGGCTGCTTATACCGGCACGTTCAATCCCGCTAATCTTGCACAGGGATACCTTGCGGATCCGGGCGCCAGCGCGGCAACACGAACCTATTCGTTCAATTTGCCGGGCGGTGTGCAAACGTTCACGGTAATCGTTTACGACGTGAACCCTGGAGCAGCTAGCAATTCGGCGTACACGCTGAATATTTCCGGCGGTTGCATCGGGTCATGCGCGCCACCAAATCAGGTTCCGGTCGCGAAGGCGAAGAACGTGACGGTGTCTGCTGGACCAGACTGCACTGCTGACGCCTCGGTCGATGATGGTTCGTTTGATCCTGACGGCGACCCGTTGACGATTACTCAATCGCCTGCTGGGCCATATCCGCTGGGAACAACGAATGTTCTGCTGACTGTGAAAGATCCAAGAGGTGCTACTTCGCAGGCGACTGCCACAGTAACTGTTGTTGATAGCACAGGACCGGATGTTTCTGATGTCTCAGCGTCACCAAATATGCTGTGGCCACCGAACCATCTGATGGTCCCAGTCCAGATCGATTACACGACGGCCGATAGCTGTAGTTCAGGTGGCAGTTGTGTTCTGTCTGTTTCGAGTAACGAACCGATTAACGGTCTCGGCGACGGTGACACATCGCCTGACTGGGCAGTTGTGGATGAGCACAACGTGCAAGTTCGGTCGGAACGGTCAGGTAGAGGAACCGGTCGTATCTATACGATTACGATCGATTGTACTGATGGGGCCGGTAACCATACGATCAAGACGGTTACGGTCACGGTACCTCGCAATCAGTGAGGTGGGTAACCACTCCGCGTTGAGTTCTTCAAGGCGGACCAATTAAGTAAGAAGGGGCACGCGCTCGCGTGCCCCTTTTTGGTTTTATTAGGTCCCGGTCAGTACCGCAACGCGGTAGCGTCGGGTGTCGTTTGAGTCTTGGAGCCTTGTTTCGTAGCGAGACCCGACGCTACCGCGTTACGGTACTGACTGATACCCACTACATCACTAGTTGTCGAAGATCAAATCCCCAGCACGTTCACCAGCTCCTGCACTGCTGATGCACTCTTCTGAAGCGCAATTCGTTCTTCGGCCGTCAAATTGATCTCGATGATCTGTTCCAAACCCTTCGCACCGAGTTTGCAGGGAACACCAACGTACAATCCATTGATTCCATACTCACCCTCTAGAAACGCCGCGCAAGGCAGAATCTTCTTTTTGTTTTTTAAGATTGATTCTGTCATTTCCACTGCCGCGGCAGACGGAGCGTAATACGCAGATCCTGTTTTCAAAAGCGCCACGATCTCCGCGCCACCGTTAGCAGTGCGTTTCACGATCGCATCGATCTTATCCTTCGGCAGCAACTCGGTGATGGGAATGCCTGCGCAAGTAGAAAACCGCGGCAGTGGGACCATCGTATCGCCGTGTCCACCTAAAACGAATGCACTTACGTTTTCGACAGATACATCCAACGCCTCGGCCAGGAAACAGCGCATGCGTGCAGAATCTAAAACGCCCGCCATGCCGATGACACGATGTTTGGGAAAACCAGATCGTCTCAACGCAACCTGACACATCGCGTCCAGCGGATTGGAGACGACGATTAGGATCGAATTTGGTGAACGACGAACGACCTCGTCGACGACCTTTGACACTATCTCCGCGTTCGTCTTCAAAAGATCGTCGCGACTCATACCGGGCTTGCGCGGCAGACCGGCGGTGATAATCACTACGTCGGAGTTCTCTGTGCCGTCGTAGGTGTTTGCGCCTATCAGTCTTACGTCGAATCCCTCGATTGGAGCGGCCTCTGCGAGATCGAGAGCCTTCCCTTGCGGAACGCCTTCGACGATATCAACCAGCACGACATCGCCAAGCTCCTTCGCCGCTAACCAATGAGCGGCCGTTGCACCGACGTTTCCGGCGCCGACTACCGTAATCTTCTTTCGCGCACCCATAAATTGATTCCTTTCAATGTTTGTTCGATAAGCTTGAGGTACGGCGGACGGTCTAGATCACGCGAATGCTGCGGGCAAAACAGTCAGCACCGAAACGCCGTAGCGTCGGGTCAACTTTCGGTACTCGCAACGATTCGAGGAGCCCAGAATTGACCCGACGCTACCGCGTTTCGGTACTGACTGTTTGCCACTGAAGTACCAAGCCTATCAAGGTTAAGAATGCTAGGATTTGAAAGAGCGCGAGTGTACAAAGCGGTTGCTGAGAGTGTCAAACAAGTGATTGTGAAACTGCCTTATGGACGAAGACGATAATCTCGATCCTTACAACCCATTTCCGGAACCAGTTATCGTTGAGATCACCGACGTGTTTGATCTTCACACTGTGCACCCCAGGGACGTAAAAGCGGTAGTCGAAGAATATCTAGAACAGGCCCGACAGCGTGGCTTTCGCAGCGTGCGGATTATTCATGGCAAGGGTATCGGCGTGCAACGTGAGATGGTCCGATCAATACTTGCGCGCACTCCGTTCGTTATCGACTGGACCGATGCGCCTCCCGACGCGGGAGGTTTGGGAGCAACTATTGTTCGACTTCAATGAGCAAAGGGCCAAGCGCGGAGCGTTTACGCTTGGCCCTTCGCCCTTCGCGTCTTCGACGAGACACGACTACCTGGCTGTTATCGCTAACAGTTAGTTAATGTCCTGGTACTACGTAAGGTTCAAATCAGATCTCTAAATCTGTGGGAGGGGATCGTGATGAGTTTTGTAATACTGAACGACACTACGTACCCAAACAACCTGAACGAAATCCTCATTCGATGTTTTTACCCCGGGGAGATGATAGAAACCCACTCATGCGCCAGCATAATAACGGACGAAATAGAAAACAACCCAGACCTCTGCCGATTTTGATGGCAGAATCCTGCCACTCGCTAAGGCTTGTCAGTAACAAATAGTTCCTTCACCGCGACGCCGTCGCTCCATTTACCCATGAAGCGCTGTTGCGGTGTGTTGCCGAGGGCAAACTCGCGGTTTTTCCCATAAAACGCCGCGTCACACAAAGCATCGAACAATTTCCACAGGCCGTAATAATCGAGAGCGTTGATGGAAGGTATTCGGGATGATTCAGAGCCCGTCTGGCCATCGATCGGCGTACCCGAGCCCACCAATGGACCAGAACGTCGAGTAGTTAGATCGCCCTCACCGTTGTCGTAGTCTTTGTCAGGCGCGGTCGGCGCACGATGGTTTGCGATCAAACCTGGCCGTCCCCTGTCATCGGTTATCAATCTGACAAAATCCTTATTGTCGGCAGATACGCGACTCGACTCGTAATAGATCCGCTTCGCGTCGAAATCATCCGCGAGAGTATCGCGATCACCGGCAACCGCGAGCAGCAAAGTATCACTGTCGATCTTCTTTAAGTCAGCCATCGGTATGTTGGCGGGGCTGCGCGTCAACCCAGGCTCGACCGACATAACCGCCTTTATTCGCGGAAGTCCAGACTCTTTGGCGAGCGCCGCGACACTGGCAGCAAGCAGTCCTCCCAGTGAGTGTCCGACGGTGGCGACCCTGTTCAGGTCGGGACGCACGTGACCGCGCTCGGTTTGCAATCGCTGGACGGCGTCTTTAATTGCATCAAGCGTATTTGGAATGAAGTCTTGTCTGCTTGTGAGTATGCTCGATTGGTAACGCGGAAACACGACAATGTTGCCGCGCTTCACGATGTGATCGATCCACGCACCGTAATAAAGAGGATTGGTGCCACCCCATCCATGCAGGAAAATGACCACTGGTGCCGTCGTCGGTTTCGGTCTGTCGGGCTCGTAAATCCAATATTCCCTGGCTCCCTCGCGATAGCGTTTCTTGATGACGGCGGAGTGCACCGCTTGTTTACCGCCGGGTCCTGTCTCGGGCTGGGGTGGTGGCGTGGGGAGTTGTGTTGACCGCCCTGGTGCAAGGGCCAGAATTAAAGCCGCAATTAATCCGATAATGCGTAACGGCATACAGTTCTCCTTCGCGTCACTGGGACAGAAGCTCCCACTCTTGGACGCAAAGTTAGGCTAAAGAGTTTGAATGTCGGACAGAAGAAGAATATCCACCGATTACGCAGATTACACAGATTACGATTTGGGATTTCGGAATGCGGATTTCGGATTTCCCTTTCTGTGGACCGCCTCATTCTTCCGCAGACAACGGCTACCTCATTCTTCCGCAGACAACGGCTAATCTCACGGGCTTCTCAATTACGGCGAAATCCGAAATTCGCATTCCGAAATCCCAAATCGTAATCTGTGTAATCTGTGCAAATCGGTGGGTCTGCTTCGAGAATTCCGGAACTTTCTGCTACATTGAGCCGTGATTTTGTTCGACGTTGGCTTTTTGGGAAAACCCAGCTGATAACGTCAAACATCCTAACGCGGCTGTCGCGCCCATTTTGTCAGGAGTTTGTTAATGAGATTTG